>JBEKZI010000001.1:0-89747 GCA_049510055.1 Phycisphaerae bacterium
ATCCGCCGTCTTGTCCGGCGGGCATACGCCCCCGTATGGGTAGCCTTTGGCGAAGGCGGATACGTTGTCAGCCATTTCCGAAAATATCATTGACAACGGCGACATTGTTGAGTAGGGTTCCAATCGCTGTCGGAGGAGTATGAGTACCGAGTGCTTAGCTTGAGCACTCTGGGATGGCGGAAAGGCTGCTCACCTCTCTTGCCTTCCACAAGGAACGGTTCTCGCTCGTTACCGTTTTTGGGAAAGGAGAAACAAGATGAGGTCACCTCTAGTACTTCTCGTTTTGGGCTCCCTCATGATTGCCGGCCCGGCGCTGGCAGGTTCCCTCCAGTACACGTACACCGAGATGACCACGCCCGATGGGCATGATTTTACCGCCACGGGCCTCAACAACCTCGGTGACGTGTGCGGCAACTACCGCAAAGAGGTCGACGTGGGATATGGCCCAGTAACGATCAGCGTTTCGTACGCATACATCAATGGCCTATTCCAGCCTCTGGCGTACGAGCGTCTGACGGGAGACCTGGTGGCCAGGTCCATCAATGATAACCGCATTGTCGTGGGTGAAAGCGATGACGCCAACCACTACTATGACCATCTGCCGACGGTCTGGACCGCCCCGACGACGTACACTTTCATTCAGAGTTTTTCCCCGACGGGTGAAGCCCAGGCCTTCCACATCAACAACAGCAACCAGATCGCCCTGCGCGCCGTGGTCAGCAATACGCCCTCGGCCATTTACAACTATGGTGCCGGGCCGGCCATCGTCAACACGCCAGGCTTCAACACGAACGACGTCGTGGACGTCTCGGACAACCATGTGTTCGTCGGGAACGCCTACGATAGCAACTACCAGCAGTTCGGCCTCATTGGCACGCTGGACGGCAGCGGCCAGGTTCAATCCGTGACCACCTTCACGGCCTTCGGTGATGGCGGCGCCACCCAGCTCAACGCCATCAACGACGGTGGCGTGAGCGTCGGCCAGGCCTGTTTCGGCGGCGGTACGCTGCGCAGGGCTTACCTGCGCTATGCCGACGGGACGTGCCTCAACCTGGGGGGCGACGCCAACTCCTGGTCTTACGCCACGGACATCAACGACAAAACCCAGGTCGCCGGCGTCAGCATGAACGCCGGCGGCACGGGGGAAGCCTGTTTGTTCAGGGCCGGTCAGCAGACCCTCACGCTAGAGAATTATGTCGCCGGCTTGCCGTCTGACTGGAGCCTGACGGAGGCCGTCGGTATCAACAATAAGGGCCAGATCATCGCGAACGCCACGGACTCCAACGGGTATACGCATGCGTTGCTGCTGTCGCCCGTAACGTACAACAGCATTGTCAATGGCACTTTCAGCCCCGGCGAACTGGTGGGATGGTCCCAGATACGGATCCCATTCAGCAGCGCCAGGGCCTTTGCGACCGCCGACCCCCTGGATCCCAACAACACCGTCGTTGAGCTCCTTACCGGGTCGCCCGTAACCATCTTCCAGCAGGTTACTACTCCCTACGAAGACTTCGCGGTCACGTTCAAATACCTCCTACCGGAGGCCACGGGCACACTGACCGTACTGATCGACGGGAACGTCATTGGCACTATTGACGGCACTACACAGCAGACCAGCCAGTGGCTGAATGGATCGTTTGTGGTGACCGACCCGAACCTGGAGGGTCAGCTGACGGGGGCATTGGCCTTCACCTATGATGCGGACGGCGGCAACACGATTTATCTCGACGACATCGCCATGGCGATACCCGAACCGGCCGTACTGTCGCTGCTGGTCTTGGGCGGAGCGGCGGCCTTGTTGAGGCGGCGCCATTCTTAACCCCGATCGCTGTTTTGGGACGGCGCCAGTTTCGTAGGGCGGGTAACTTTTATTACCCGCGGGAAGCGAGCTTCCCGCCCTACAAGACTTTGGTGAAGGCGGATACGCCCGACAGGACTCGAACCTGTAACCCTCGGTTCCGAAGACCGATGCTCTATCCAATTGAGCTACGGGCGCGGAGAGTAGTTCGTCCTTGATTCTCGCGGTTTGTCCGCCCCCTGCAAGGGTTTTCTCGTTTCTCACGTCTCACGGCCGCCGGCGTCATCGTCATCGGCTGCGATTATTTGGCCTTGGAGCCGAGAATCTCCACTAGTGTCGCCAGATTGGCCCGCATGGTTTTTTCGTAGTAATCGGGCGTGGCGTCTTCCGGGCCGCTGGCGACCGGGTCCAGCACGGCCACGGGCACGCCGGCCTCCTGGGCGATGGTCCGGCCGACCTTGGCGGGGTATTGCGGCTCGGTGAACACTGCCGCCGTGCCGCTAGCCTTGATCTTCCGGACGATCTCCAGCATCCCGGAGGCCGAGGGCTCCTGGCCGGGGTGTTCTTCCATGACGGCGACGATCTCCAGACGGCAGTCCCTGGCCAGGTAGTCAAAGACGGCGTGCTCCGTGACGATTCTTTTGTTCGGGGCGTTTTTCAGAGCGGCGGCGAAATCATCCGCCAATTTGTCTAAGGACGCGGCGTACGCCTCGGCGTTCTTGGTGTACAGGGCTTGGCCGGCAGGGTCGATCTTGCTGAATTCAGCGGCGATGCGGCGCACGATGCGGGCCGCCATTCGCGGCGAGGCGAACAGATGAGGATTGGCCCCGGCGTGGTGGTGATGCCCCTCGTGGGCCTCCTCCTGCTCCTCGTGCTCCTCCGGCGTGATCTGGATCAGGTCGCCGATGCCGGCAGAGGTGTCGATCAGGAGGATCTTGTCGTTGGCCCTTTTGATCGGCTCGCCCAGGAATTCCTCCATCCCCAGGCCGTTGGCGACGAACACGTTGGCGTCGGCGATCTTCCGCATGTCCTGCGGCGTCAGGGTGTAGTCGTGTGGGCAGCCCATGGCCGCCGGCAGCATCGCCGCCACCTGGACGTTCGCCCGGCCCTCCGTTACGGCCCGAGTGAACAGGTATATCGGAAACGTGCTGCACAGGACGTGGATCGTCTGCTTTTCAGAAGCCGGGCTGGGCTGATGCTTGGAGCAGGCCAGGGGGGCTACCAGAACCATCGCCACGCCCAAGAGAACAAGGCCGATTCCGCCGCTTTTCATGACTGACTTCCTTTCTTTTCAATCCCAGGATTCTTGTCCGCCGCTATCCTCATCCATGATACTATATCGTACAAGATCGCCATACATGATAATAATAATTTGTTATCATTAAGGCAAGAGGCCGTTTGGGTATCCATGCAACGCAAGACATCTCAGCGAAGGGCACTGCTTCAGGCGTTTCAGAAGGCCGGTAGGCCGCTGGGCCCCCAGGAGGTCCTGGACCTGGCGACGCCGCATGCCCGCGGGCTGGGCATTGCTACCGTTTACCGCAACCTCAGAGCCTTGGCGGAGCAAGGCGTCCTCAAGGCAGTCAGCTTGCCGGGGGAGTCCACGGCGCGGTATGAACTTGGCGGCAAGGCTCATCACCACCATTTTCACTGCCGCGTCTGTCACCAGGTTTACGAGGTCGAGGGTTGCCCTGGCCGCATCGAACCGCTGGCCCCTCGGGGTTTCGTGTTGGAGGATCACGAAATCGTTTTGTACGGCCTGTGCTCGGTCTGCAAGAAGCGACGATCTTCCCGCAGGCGGGCATAAACGTCCCTGGCCCTTCCAGCACGCCCGTTGCCTTGGCGGGCGATCATATCCCTCTAACGGTGTCGGCTTTGAGATTCTGCAAGAAAATTACACATAGGCATTTTGATCAGGGCGAAATGACATGAATGTAAATAAATACCCAAAGGCTACGGCTCGCGAAATCTTCACAATTACTTGACACAACTATAGTTAGGGTCGTAGAAATTCTCTGGCACGAAAACTGCTCTAGCTAAGACGGGTGTTGTGTCGAAGGGTTTTGTATAGTTAGCGCCAGACCGAAAGGGCTAGGCAGGATGAGGCCGACAACGAGCGAGCTATTGCTGGTGGGCTTTTTGGTCATGATCCTGGGGACGTCGTCTTGGGCCGCTGAGGCGGGCAAGGCCGACGCGAATACTTCTTGGTTGGCCCAGCTGGCCCAGACCGCACAGCAAGAACAACAAGAGCAAAAAGCTCCGCCTCCTACTACCGAGGCGGCGCCCGCCACCTGGCCGCCGGGACTGCTCATGGACGGCCTGGATACGGTCGGCCTCAAGAAGCCCATGGACAACCTGGGGTTGAGGATTTACGGCTGGTTCGAGGCCGGCTACACCGGCGTGCTGACCAACGGGCAGCACTCGCTGTTCGGGCGAGTGTTCGACACCTACCGCGCCAATAATCTCCAGCTCAACCAGCTCCGCGTGACGCTCGAGCGGCCTTACGATGCCACGAAAAGCTTCGACATCGGCGGGCGGTTCGACCTGCTCTACGGCTCCGACGCCCGCATTACCAAGACCAGCTTTCCCGACGCCCACGACTACGCCATTCTGGAGAACGTCGGGCAGGGCAAGGGCGCCAACTGGCTGGACTTCACCCAGGCCTATGGCCAATTGTGGTTCAAGACCGCCGCGGACAGCGGCCTGGAAGTGACCGTGGGCAAGTTCGTGACTCCCATGGGGGCTGAGGTCATCGACGCCGTGGGCAATGCGCTGTATTCACACAGTTACCTGTTCGGCTACGCGATCCCGTTCACCAACACGGGCGTGAAGCTCAACTACATCTGGAACCCGCAAGTGTCGACGTACTTCGGCATCGTCAACGGCTGGGACGTCTTCAAGGACAACAACCACGCTCCCAGCTACATAGCCGGCGGCGTCCTGAATTCCCGCCAGCAGATCGGCGGCCACGCGCGGGACACGTTGGCCCTCAATCTGATTACCGGGCCGGAGCAGACCGGCAACGTCAGCGATTACCGCACCGTGGCCGATGGCACCGTGACCCACTGGTGGACCGAGAAGCTGTCCTCAATCCTCAACGCCGACTACGGCACCGAAGCCAACGCCTCTCCCACCGGCGGACGGGCCAACTGGTACGGCACGGCCCATTACCTGACCTATGTCTTCAATGATTACTTCAGCGGCACCTGGCGCGCCGAGTGGTTCCGCGACGATTCCGGCGCCCGCATCGGCGTCGCGGGCCAATACGTGGAGAACACCTTTGGCGTGTCGATCACCCCCTGGCCGACTGACAAGGTGCTCAAGAACCTCCTATTCCGGCCGGAGCTGCGGTGGGATCACTCCAACCAGCCGGTCTTCGGCAACGATTACAACCAGATGACGGCCGCGATGGACGTGATCCTGAAGTTTTAGGACGCCAGGATCAGGGAAGGGCCTAGTCGTTCAGGCCGTATTCCTTGATCTTGCGGTAGAGCGTGCGTTCCCCGATGCCCAGGATGCCGGCCGCCTGCTCGCGGTTGCCGCTGACCATCTTGAGCGTGTTGCGGATGAGCTCTTTCTCGGCCTCCTCCAGGCTGATGCCGGCCAGCTGGCCCAGGGGCGTCGCCGCGGCCTCGGCGGGCCCGCCCAGCACCTCGGCCGACAGGTCGTGGAGGGTGATCTTTTCGCCGCTGGACATCACCATGGCGTTCTCCACGACGTTGCGGAGCTGGCGGACGTTGCCCGGCCAGGCGTAGGCCATCAGGACGCGGCGGGCCTCCGGCGCAATGGGCTTGACCTTGATGCCGCGCGCCTCGGCCGCCTGCTGGAGGAAGTAATCGATCAGCAGCGGAATGTCCTCGCGGCGCTGGCGAAGCGGGGGAATCTCCAGGGTCGCGCCCTTGATGCGGAAGTAGAGGTCCTCGCGGAACCTTTTGGCCTTCACCCGTTCCGCCAGGTCGCTGTTGGTGGCGCTGAGGACGCGAACGTTGACGCGGATGGGCTCGTTGGACCCCACGCGCACGATCTCGCCGTTTTCCAGCACCCTCAGCAGTTTGGCCTGCATCGGCAGGGGCATGTCGCCGACTTCGTCCAGGAACATCGTGCCGCCGTCGGCGTGCTCGAACCGTCCCGGCCGATCGGAGGTCGCGCCGGTGTAGGCGCCTTTGACGTGGCCGAACAGCTCGTCTTCCAGCAGCGTCTCGCTCAGTCCCGCGCAGTTAATCGGCACGAAGCGTTGCCGGCTGCGGCGGCTGTTGGCGTGGATGGCGTTGGCCAGCAGCTCCTTGCCGGTGCCCGATTCACCCAGGATCAGCACGGGGATGTCGCTGGAGGCCAGCCGCCGCAGCGTCTGGAGGACCCGCAGCATGGCCGGGGAGTGGCCGACGATGTTCTGGAAGCCGAACTTCTCGTCCAGCCGCTGGCGCAGCTCGTGGATGGTGCGGCGATGGGCGGTGTCCTGGGCTGCCCGCGCGACCACCGCCCGCAGCTCGTCTAAATCCAGGGGCTTCTCGAGGTAGTCGAACGCCCCTTGTTGAAGCGCCGTGCGGCAGGTCTGCACGGAGGAGTGCGCAGTGATGAGGATGACCTTGGCGCCGGGGGAGTTCTTGATCGCCGTGTCCAGCACGGCCAGGCCGTCGGGCCCGTTTCCCAGGACCAAGTCGGTGACGACGATGTCGAAGGGCCGCTGGCCCAGCATCGCCACCGCCGTGGCGCCGTCGTGCACCACCGTGCAGCGGTGCCCCAGGCGCGACAGGCCCTCCTTGACGGCCTCGGCGTGGGCGGGCTCGTCCTCGACGATCAAGATGTCGGCCACCGCGGGCGGCAGCTCTTCCATAGCTCAATCACCTTACTGGCGACACAAGGGGCTGTCAAACGTCGCTCCCCCCAGGAGGCGCCGGAGCTATCGCGAAGACTTTTTGCCTTGGCCTTGGCCCATCTCTTCGGCCAGGTTGCCCATGAACGCCGCCGCGGCGATCGAACCGCGCCACAGCTGGTCCAGGCGGAAGTGTTCGTTGGGGCTATGGGGGTTGTCGCTGGGCAGGCCGAAGCCCATCGGGACGGCGTCGAGCTTCAGCATCCGTTGGAGCATCTCCACGATGGGCACGGAGGCGCCGTGGCGGACCAGTACCGGCTCGTTCTCAAAGGCCAGGACCAGGGCGGCGCGGGCCGCGCGCATGGCGGGGCTGTCGGTCGCCAGGAGCACGGGATTGGCCGTGGTGAGCACCTCCATCTTGACGGACGTCCCCGCCGGGCAGAGTTGCCGCAGATAGGTCTCCAGGGCCGAGGTAATCGTGTGCGGTTGCTGATGAGGCACGAGGCGCATGGAAATCTTGGCCATTGCGGCGGCGGGGATGATCGTCTTGGCGCCGGCGCCGGCGTAACCGGCGACCAGCCCGTTGCAGTCCAACGTCGGCCGCGACCAGCGGCGCTCCAGGACGCTGCGGCCTTCCTCCCCGCCGCCCAGCGCCGTGACGCCCAGCGAGGCGGCGTAGTCGGCCTTGGAGAAAGGCAACCGCTCCCAGGAGGCCCGCTCTTCCGGAGAGGGTTCCACCACGTCGTTATAGAAGCCCGGGATGGTGACCCGGCCGTGGGCGTCGTGCAAGGCGGCCACCATCGCGGCCAGGACGTTGGCGGGATTGCGCACGGCCCCGCCGTGAATGCCGCTGTGGAGGTCCTGACGCGGACCGCTGACGACGACCTCGACGTACGCCAGGCCGCGCAGGGCCGTGGTGAGCGAAGGCAGCCCCTCGGCGAAGAACTCCGAGTCGCTGATGATGGCGGCGTCGGCCACCAGATCGTTGCGATAGGACGCCAGGAAAGGCTCCAGGTGCGGCGAGCCGATTTCCTCCTGACCCTCCAGGAAGACCTTGAGGTTGACGGGCAAGCCGCCGCCGGCCTTCTGCCAAGCCTCGATGGCCATCAGATGCGCGAACAGCTGGCCCTTGTCGTCGGTGGCGCCGCGGGCATACAGGCAACCGCCGCGGACCTGCGGATTGAACGGCTGGCTTTGCCAGGCATCCAGGGGATCGGGCGGCTGGACGTCGTAATGGCCGTAGAGCAGCAGCGTCGGCCGATGGGCGCCGGTGTGCAGCTCGGCCAGGACGTTCGGCGGCCCCACCGACGGGATGATGCGAACGGTCATGCCCAGATGCTTGAGGTACTCCGCCAGCAGCTTGGCCGCCCGCTCGCAGGCCCCGTCCGAAACGTTGGCAATGCTGGGAATGGCCAGCAGCTCGCACAGTTCGGCCAGGTGCCGGTTGCGGTTTTGCGTTAGAAAGTCCGTGATCGCTTTGGGGAGCATGGTCGTCCTTCACCTTTGCCAGAAGCGCCACCAGGGGCGCCGCGCGGAGTGTTCATCCCGTGTGACGTGCTTGGCCATCTTGGCCAGGGCCGGCAACTTGGCTTGCAGGTCTTGCAGACGCTGGCGGGCGAACTTCTCGGGATGACGGTGGAACACGTCCGCCGTGGAAGAAGTGAAAAATGCCTCGGCGGGCGGGAGCTCGTCGGGGCCGTAGAATTTCAGCGCCTCCGCCAGGCACAGCGCCGCCTGGTACCCTCGCAGGCGGACGCCGCGGCGGGAGTTGCTGTCGGCGGCGGACTCCACTAGCAGGTAGAACAGGCTCAGCCACTGGGCCAGGTCGATGATCCGGCTGGGCTCCGCGTCGGGGCTGATGGTCTCGGCCTCGGCGCCCTGATCGGACACGTCGTGGCGGCAGAGGAACTCGAACCGCTCCGATTGCGAGCAGTTTCGGCAATGGGCGGTGATGACGGCGATCCGGCTGGCCGGATCGGGGCCTTCGGTGCGGTCGATTTCCCAGGGGCCCTTGCCGCAGACGGGACAGACCGTCACGGTCAGGTAGTAGCGTGCCTCGTTGAAGCTGTGCGCCAGCAACGGCTGCAAACGGGTGGATTCAGTCATCCGATGGATCTCTACGAGCCCCCCCCGTACACGCGCCTGGCCGGGGCCAGGAGGCTGCGCTTCATTTCGTCAGCCTTTTCCGGCCCGCGGCCGCTGTTAATGTCGCCTCCCGAGGCTGGCGCCGCTCCTGCCGCCGGCGGCGAAGCCGCGGGAGTCGTCGGCGCGGCCGAGGGCGCCCCAGTTGCCGCAGGGGCCGGAGCAGGGCCGGCCGATGCCGGGGCGGCTGCGCCTTCCGCGCTGCCAGAACCTTCGAAGAATGAGCCGAAGAGGAATCCTCCGCCTCTCTGAAGCTTGGCCACGGTGGGAGAAGCCTGGACTTTCTTCATGGTGGGCATCATGAGGGTATTCGCCCGCTTATTGAACTCGGCCATGGCATTTTCCTCGGTGATCGTGCCGTTTTGAATACCGCTGATCAGGGAATCGTAAAATTGGTTTGCCGCCTTGACCAACGCGATGACCTGTGGGATCGCCGAACGCTTCTCCTGGCTCAGCTCGATCTTCCAGGTATTGTTCACATTGACGAAGGTGATTTCCTCCGTGCCGTTGGATATGGCGACCTTTCCGTCCGGTTGGAGAGCGAACTGAAGTTTATTTAAATTATTCTCTACGGCGGTGCGATTGAACTTCTCATTTTGTTTCAAACTGGCCTCGGTGGCCTGCACGAATTGGGCTAACCCCGGCGGCAGCTGGGGACCGAATTTTTGGCGGATCAATTGCACCAGCTTGCGAGCCTTGTCTTGAACGGCGGGGCCGCTATTCAGCAGTGGCTTGAGGGCCGTGACGTCATCGGCAACGAAGAAATCAGCGATCTTGTCATACTGTTTGGCCGCCGAGGCGTCGGCCATTGCGAGGATGGTTTTTTTGATGGCTTCCACGGTCTGGGGGCTGACCTCGGCGGCACCGGCCGCAGCGGCCACAACAGCCGGAGTCGGGCCGGCTTGGGCCGGTGGGGTGGTGGCCGAGATCTCCGGGGCAAGACCGGCCGCAGCCACCGGGCGAGCCGGGCCGGGCATCGCGGAGGCGCGCTTCGGTGCGTTTTTAGCGATCTCGGACTGATTGGCTAACAGGAGGGGATCAGGATTCGCCACAATGGGCGAGGGCGGGGCGTCCAGCGACGGGTCGTAGACCTGGGGTTCATCGGATGCATCTTTTCGCTCGCAACCGCCAGCCAGCACCAGCACCGCCACTGTCAACAGAATTACCGAACGTCTCATGGCCGATACTCCTTGTACAACGATCAAGGCACAGCTTCCGTCCGCAGGCCGCCGCTCTAGCGCGACGGCCAATAGCTTTCTTCCTCGGTGGGTTCCGCCGGAACGATTGCCTCATCGCCTCCCAGCCCCAGCGCCGTCAGCGCCCGCCGCTCGATGATCGAGCGCAAGGCCTCCCGCGGCACGGCGGGCAGGTTCGTTCCTTGCGTGACTTCGTGGAGGCGGTACATCGCTTCGATGGCCTCGGCGGCCGTGCCGAAGGGGAACCCGCTGCCGAAGAGAATCTTGTCCGTCACGCGGCCCTGATGCGCCGCCACCATCGCCTGGTAGGCTTCCCACGGCCGGCGGATCAGCGAGGCGATGTCCGCGAACACGCGCGGGCGCCGGCCGAGCAGCGCGACGCACTCCGCCGCCCACGGCTCGCCGCAGGAGGCGACGACCATCGTCAGGCGGGGGAACTCCATCGCGATTTCCTCCAGCAGCGACGGGCGGGCGAACTCCATCCGCCCGCCGACGGCCAGGGCTGAGCCGTGGTTGAAGAACACGCACTTGCCCCGTACCGCCGCCGCCTCGTACAGGGGCATCACGCGGCTGTCGGCCGGGTGAAAATTGCCGCAGGCGGGGTCCAGCGTCAGCCCCGCGACCTCCGGCCGATCCAGGAAGGCCTTGGCCTCGTGGCTATCGACGCCGTCGGCCGGATCCACCGCGATGACGGCGAGCATTTTGCCTTCGCTGGCGGCGGCGTAGTGGGCGACGTAGTCGTTGGGCACCTCGGCGCCCGTGGCCGCGCAGCGATAGGCGAACACCAGCGCCTTGTCCACGCAGCGGGCGGCCTCGGCGTGCTCAGCCGGACCGGCGGGGCAGCCTTCGCTCGCCCCGGCGCGGCGGAGCATGGACGGGGCCCCTTGGCCCAGTTGATTCACGCCGGCCCACAGATGCGTATGACAATCAATAATCATGGCGACCTAGTTTCTCGCGCCGCCGTCGCGGCGGGGCTGGCTAGCCGGTGCCGCCGGCGTGGCCGGTGACGATACTCCAGAAGATTCCTATCGTGCGGCTGACGTACCGGTGGCTGATCTCCAGCCACGCGACGCCGCCCACGACCGCTACCACGAAGAACAGCACCAGGCTTCGCAATTCCACCAAGACCTGGTCTTGATCGCTCGGCGCCCAGTAAATCATGACCCAAAGAAGATAGCCCGCGATTTCTACCGCCCACATCCACACCGGCAGGATGCCTCCCCATCGCACCAGGCTCGCGGGAGAAAGCGGCAGGAGCACCATGGAGGCGTTCATCTGCGGCCAGGCGTGAGTCAGCAGGCCGTTGATCAGGACGTAGATCATGGCGACCAGGGAGAAATAAATCGGGGTAACGACGGCGAAGAACAGCACGATCTCCAGAAAGCTCAGCAGCACGCTTCGTATGCCCAGGATCTTCAGAAGACTCATGGAAATACCCTCGGTACTGTTTGGTGTCGGAGGCTATTGTGGTCCCGCTGCGCCCGGCTGACAAGGGCAAACTTCGTCCGTCCATTTTACAGGCGATCACGTCTCGCCCGCGTCGGTTTCTTCGTCCAGTTGGCCGGCGGCTTCCAGCGCCTGACCCTCGCCCTGGGCCAGGAGCTTGATCTTTTTCTCCGCCGCCGACAGGATCGCGCGGCATTGCTTGATGAGGGCGATTCCCTCGGCGTACTTCTCGATGGACTTCTCCAGGGGGACCTTGCCGCCCTCGATCTCGGAGACGATTTTCTCCAGGCGGGTCAGGGCCTGCTCGAACGTAATCTTCGGCTGTTCCATGACGGCGCTCCTGATTCTTACTCGAACAGTTTTGGGTCGGTCTTGTTGCGGTCGTGGTTTTGTCGCCGGCCGGGCGGGGCCGCCACGCGGCTGTCGAGCGTCCCCTCGGCCAGTTCCGTGCGGATCCATTGGCCGTCCTTGACGCCGCGGGCGGCTCGCAGGATGCGCCCCTGTGGATCGCGCGTGACGCTGAAGCCGCGGGCCAGGACATTGCGGTAGCACAGGGCTTCCAGTTGCCGCTCGGCCGCATCGATCTGCTGACGGGCCAGGCGGAGGCGGTGGACGGGCGAGGCCGACAGCAGCCGGCTGCCCAGGGCGGTCAAGACATCGCCGGCCCGTTTGCTCTGCCGGCCGAAGGCCCAGTCCAGGCGAGAGGCCAGGCGGTCCACCTGGCCGCGGGCGCGCTCGGCCAGGGCCGCCGGATGCATCACCGCCAGCCGCCCGGCCAGCGGCTCCAGGCGACGCCGGCAGTCGGAGGTCAAATCAGCCAGGACGGCGCGGAGGCGGTGCGATAGTTCATCGGCGCGCTGGAGCGACGTGCGCACCCGCCAAGCCGGATCGCGGAAGATCACGCTCCGCTGCACCGCCTCCAGTTCAGCGCGGGCGGCGCAGACGGTCTCGACGGTCCTGCGATGCAGCCGGCCTCCAAGGACGGCCAGGTGGCGAGCGAACTCGGCCGCGTCGGGCACGGCCAGCTCGGCTGCGGCCGTGGGCGTGGCGGCGCGGACGTCGGCGACCAGGTCGGCGATGGTGATATCGGTCTCGTGGCCGACGCCGCAGACGATCGGCACCCGGGCGGCGAAGATCGCGCGGGCGACGATTTCCTCGTTGAAGGCCCAGAGGTCCTCCAGGCTGCCGCCGCCGCGGGCCAGGATGATCGTGTCGATGCCGAGCCGCGCGGCGTTGGCGTCCATGGCCGCAACGGCAGCGGCGATGGCCTCGGCTGACCCCTCGCCCTGGACCGGCACGGGCAGCAGATACGCCCGCACCGCCGGCCAGCGGCGAACCAGCGTCCGGCGAATGTCGCGGATGGCGGCGCCGGTGGGGCTGGTGATGATGCCGACGGCGCGGGGGAATCGCGGCAGGGCGACCTTGGCGGCCGGGTCGAACAGACCCTGGCGCTGGAGCTTCTCGCGGAGTTGGCGGAAGGCCAGTTCCAGCGCCCCGGCGCCCTTGGGCGTCATCCGCTCGGCGTAGAGCTGGAGCTGGCCGCGGGCGTCGTACACGTCCACGCGCCCCTCCACGACCACCTCCAGGCCGTCGGTGGGGGTGAACTTCAGCTTGGAGGCGTGCTGGCGCCACATGGCCACGTCGATAGCGGAGGCGGCGTCCTTGAGGCGGAAGTAGACGTGGCCGGAGGAGTGCTGCTTGAAGTTGCTGATCTCCCCGACGACGGCCACGAGGCGGGGGAATGCCTCGGCCAGGGCGCCTTTGATCTGCAGGATCAAGGCCGAGACGCTCAGCGGGGCCGGACGGCTGGGCTTGGCGGTTGAGGCGTTCGCCGCGTCTTCCCGCCCAACATCGGGGGCGACCTTCGGCGGCTGGGTCTTGGAAGGGTCGAAGAATGGCAATCGCGCCGCGGCCATAACGGCGGTCATTGTAATCGCTTTCCGCCTCAATTACACACCTCGGCCCGCGGAGGAAGGAGGCATTCGCTCCTGTAAGCCTTCATTGACAAAAGGCCGAAGCGCGGTAGCATGAATACCACTCTAGACCCGCCTGGAGGGTTTGGGCCAAGAGCTAAAAGCCTAATCGCCAAGCGGAGCAGGCTTAGGAAGGGAGGGACACTCTTTCCTTCGTCCTTGCTCTTGAGTTCATCCGCTGGGGTTGTGGGCAAGCCGGGCTAATCACGGCTGCTGAAAAAGGAGCCTGTCATGAAACGCTGGGGATTTTGCGGTCTTGCTTTCATCGTGGCTACCCTCGTTTTGATATGGCCCCTGGCCGGGCCGGCCTGGGCGGACTCCACCTGGGTATGCGATCCCAACACGGCTGGGGATTGGAACGATCCCAACAACTGGAGCCCCAATGTCCCCGGTGCCGGTAACAATGCCTGCATCGACAATGGCGGCACGGCGAGTATTTCCGGCGGCAGCATCAATGTGAACTATCTATACGACGGGAACTCGTTTACAGGCTCGATTAATCAGTCCGGCGGGACCAACATAGTGGGACACACGTTCTATTTGGGATATAGAACCGGCTCTCACGGGACGTACAGCCTCAGCGACGGGTCGCTTAATACGGGGAAGTATGAGTATTATGTGGGCTATGAGGGGACAGGGACCTTTCTTCAATCCGGTGGGACATACACAACAACAGGAGACCTCTATCTGGGATACCAGACTGGCTCCAGTGGGACCTATACCCTCAGCGGGGGATCGCTGGGGACGAAAAGTTGTAGTATGGCCCGGAATGGGGATGGGGCCTTTATCCAGACTGGTGGGACCTATGTGGTGACAAATGCGTTGTCTGTGGGGGAGGAATATTATGGCGAGGGCAATGGAACGTACAACCTCAGCGGCGGGTCGCTGAGGACGGGAGGTTGTAATATCGTGAGCGACGCGGGGACGATGGCCTTCAACCAATCCGGCGGGACACACACGGTGGAAGGTGAACTCAATGTAGAGTCCTCCAACGTCTACCATGGCTCCGTGGGCGTGAGGAGATATAATCTCAGCGATGGATTGCTTAGTATATCCTCGAATCAGTGTGTGGGCAAAATTGGGGTAGGGATCTTCAACCAATCCGGCGGGACGAACTCAGTAGGAGGTTCGCTCTATGTGGGGGGTTCGATTTCGGATGGCTCCTACGGGGTATACGAACTCACCGGTGGAAGCCTGACGGTCGCCGGGTCGATCGTCTTAACCGGCGGGGAGTACGGCACTGCCGAGTTCTATCTAGACAAGGCCGCCTATGTGCGGGCCGGGGGGTTGGTGCTCAACGCCAGCTACTGGTCCAGCTTCTGGCAGTTCACGAAGATGTCGATGGAGATCGATGCCGATGGCCACAGCCTGATCCAAACCACGGGTTCCGCCACCCTGGCCGGGTTACTGGACCTCCAGAGCCTCCACAGCTACCGGCCCAACCAGGGCGACACATTCACCCTGATCACCTCCACGGACATGAGCGGCAACTTCGGTATCATCACCAGCAACCTGGTCAACACCGATCCGAATCGCAACGTCATGGGCCTGCTGATCCGCGATGCCAATGCCACGGACCCGAACCTGAAGTACTGGTCGGCCTTCCGAGGCGCGGCGGTCGGCACCAACTATGTGGTGACCTTCCAAGGCGCCATGGCGGGCGATGCCACGGCTAACAATGTGGTCGATGGCAGCGACTTCGGCGCGATGGCCAGGAACTGGGGCCAGAGCGGCAAGATTTGGACCGACGGCGACTTCAACGGCGATGGCACAGTGGACAGCACGGACTTCGGCGCCATGGCCCGCAACTGGGGCCTGACGGGCCTGACGCCCGCCGCGGCGCCTATGGACGCCCCCATCCCCGAGCCGGCGATACTGGTCCTGCTGACCACGGGTAGCCTGGCACTCCTGCGAAGACGCCGGGCGGCTCCGCGGTCTGCATAAACGGTCCGAGCCGCAGAAGCCGGAGTTCTGTTTCCTGCAAAGGTTCTTCAAGATAGCGGCACGTCCTGTGTCGTTCCTTCTCTGGCGGCGCTTGGGTATACTTCGGTTTGCTTACTTCCGCCGACCTGCCGGCAGGCAGGCTCGATTGGACTAACAAACCATGCCCACGTCGCTGCTGGTCAAAGCCTACGGCAATTGGCGATCGCGGCATCGCCACCCGGTGAGTTTCGCGCTGCACCTCGTGGGGATCCCGGCCTGCTTCGTGGCGGCGCCCATCCTGCTGATCCTGCACCAGTTCATCGCGGCGGGGGTGTGCTTCGTCGGTGGGTATGTCCTCCAGTTCGTCGGCCACGCCATCGAGGGCAACGCCTCGGGTGAGGAACTCCTCCTGCGGCGGCTGCTTGGCCGAAAGTAGCGCCGCCTTCCGTTGGGCTTCTCCTGCCGTGTAAAAGCAACCACGCCCTTGGGCGAATTCCGGCTCCATTCGCAAAAGCCAGAGGAACTCATTGGAAGGATGGATATAACCGCTTTATTTACAAATGATAACGCAACACCTAGGGGAATCCCCGATTTTTCAAGCATCATAAGATTAGTTCTATACGTTAGTTATGTTACCTTCCAACGCCTTCGCTCGACAGTGGCTTTTTGAATTTCCATGCTACGAAATGCTTGGAAATGAATTCTGTAAGTCAATTATCTACAGTAAATTGCAGACTATTACCCGTCGAGTGTTCGTGGAATTTCTGCGCGGTTTTTGAAGCCCATTTTTTGTTGGATCGAAGAGGCCTTGGGAATAAATGTTGAAAAGTTGTACTTCTTATGTATTATTGTCACGCACCGCTCGAAGAAAAAGGAGACGCTCATGACAACGCTATTAAAGCCCCCGACGGTAATGCAGCCGGAGAAGATACCCGGCTTCCTGGCTGGACTGGACGAGCAGGCCCTTGAGCTCTACGGGAAGATCCCGGCCAAGGTCGGTTACGTGCCTCATCCCTCGTTCGCGACCCCCGCGGCCTTGGAAGAGCTGTTCGGCGAAAAGGCCAAGCAGGTCGTGGTTCCCCCCTGGACGCACTTTCCCGAGGTGGCGGAGGACATTCCCGTTCGCCAGGCCGCGCGGACGGCGCTCAGCACCGACGGCGAGGTGACGCTGTTCCTGCAATACAATTACGCCCGCTATCGCCTGGCCTCGCTGATCAAGGCGCAGCGTGCGCGGAAGTCCGCCGTCCGGGCGCGGCAGATGGTGTTGTGGTTCAGCCGCGCCACCGAGGCCCATGCCAAGCTGGTCCGGGCCAACATGGCGTTGGTCCTGGCCATGGCCAAGCGGACGCGGATCCCCAACGTGGAGTTCAGCGACCTGGTCAGCGAGGGGAACATGGCGCTGCTGCGGAGCGTGGATAAGTTCGACGTCTCCCGCGGTTTCAAGTTCTCCACCTACGCTTGCCGGGCGATCCTCAAGAGCTTCAATCGCCTGGCGACGCGCACCGGACGATACCGCCAGCGGTTCCCCACGGAGTTCGACCCCGAGCTGGAACGCAGCGATTACGACGTCCACAGGCACAGCCGCCAGCGGGACGATTCGGTGGACGCCTTGCGGGAAATCCTGGCCCGCAACAAGGCCGCGCTGAGCCCGGTGGAGCGGAAGGTCGTGATGGAACGGTTCGCCATCGGCGCCGGCGGCAAGGGACGCACGCTGTCGGAGGTCGGCACGCTGGTGGGCCTGACCAACGAGCGCGTCCGGCAGATCCAAAACACCGCCCTGGCCAAGATACGCGCTGTGCTGGATGAGGAATTCCTCGTCGCCTGAGCCTGCCTACCGGACAGGCAGGCTCGAGGCGTCGTAGCCTTTCGCCGCGCAAATTTATGGGCCAGCCGCCGCTTTTGCGGCTGGCACGGGGCCGGAAGCGGGCGCGAGAGGTTGCTTCCCGCCCGCCGCGCGGACAGGCTGGCCGCGCTCATAGAGGGCGATGCGGCCTTGGATCCCCTTGGCAAGCTGGGCGTTGCCTGCTTTTTCAGCGTGCGCCAGGGCGGCCCGCGCACTTTCCAACGCCTTGTCGAACTGCCCCGTTTCGGCATAGGCCGCGGCCAGCACGTCCAGGCAGTCGGCCATGGCGCGGTCTTCCGGATTGCTCCGCTGGCAGGCCTTCAGGGCCAGCCTCAGCGCCTCCGGGCCGTTCCGCAACGACGGATCGGCATCGCAGGCCAGGATGCTCGCCAAGGTATTCAGGGCCGGGGGATAGTCCGGCCAGGCCTTTAGCAAGCGGCGCAGGTTGGCGGCAGCCTCCTGGGTATCTCCCATTCGAGATTGCAGCATGGCGAGGTTGAACAGGGCGCTGTAGTTGTCCGGCTTGGTCTCCACGGCACGGGCCAGGTAATGCCTCGCTTTGGAAAAATCGCCCAAGTCCAAGTAGGCGCAGCCCAGGTTGTTGTAGGCGTCGGAATAATCCGGCCGCAGATCGACGGCCGCCTGATAAGGCGGGATCGATTCCTGAATCTTGCCTTCGCGCGTCAAGGCCAACCCCTCCTCGTAGTGAGCTTCGGGACAGGAAGGGTTTTTCTGTAGAACATCCATCCACATGGTGCGGGAGTTGAGGAATACAAAGCCGCGCACGTAGGTCAGCGACGCCAGCGTGGCCACTACGGCCGCCGCCAGCACGGCCGCGGCGATGCGGCCCGCCTTGCTCCGCAGTTTTCCAGCCCCATACCACCCCAGGCCGGCTGCCAGCACGATGGGGCCGAGGATGGCGACGTATTGCAAATGGTCAGCCACCAGCGACTTGCGATGGTAGGACATTTCGAAAAATCCAAGCACCGGGAACAGCACGATCACGAAGTAGCCCATCGCGGCCAGCAGCGGTTTTCCCCAGCGGCGTCGGAAAGTCCAAAACACGGCCAGGACGGCCAGCAGAGCGACACCCGGAACATAGGACAACACCCGCGCCGGATCGACGTTCCAGCGGGGATAGACTATCGTGAGATTGACGGGGAGCAGGTCCTTGTACAGATAGAACCAGGGGATCATCCCCGCGGCGGCCAGGCGCGACCAGAACCCCTCCGGCCGGGTTGACGTGAACCTGCTGAGGGCGTGGGTGTGTTGAAACCAGATCGTAATCGCCGCGCAGAGGGCCGACAAAATCAGCAAGGGGACAACCGCCAGGGCGTCCCGCCAGGTGATCTTGCTTCTTCGCCACCAAGCCAGGCCCAGCAGGACCACCGGGGCCATGATCACCTGCGACTTACTGAGCATCGCCGCGGCGAAGGCCAGGATCGCCAGGACGTACCACCGCCGGCCGCGGCCGGCGTCGAAACGGGCGTAGGCGATCAGCGTCAGCAGGTAAAAGACCATCGAGAGCGTGTTCTTGCGCTCGCTGATCCAGGCCACCGAGGCGGCGCAGACGGGGTGCACCGCGAAAATCGCCGCCGCCCATGCCGCAGCGGGGATCTTCAACTCCTTCAGCAGCCGCCACAGCAGCACGGCGCTCAGCGCATGCAGGAGCACGTTGGTGACGTGATAGCCGGCGGGGTGGTTGCCCCACACCCGCCACTCCAGCCACAGGGTGGTCGAGGTCAGCGGCTGATAGTCGTAGGCCTCGGCGGTGAACCAGAACCGCCCCAGGCCGTCGGGGGCCTTAATGAGGGCGTTGTCGGTGAGCAGAATGTCGTCATCCCACACGAATCCGCTGTGGAGAATGACCTGCGCGTAAGCCGCCAGCGTCAGGGCGACCAGGGCCGTCGCGACCAGCGCCGCCTGAACGTCTCGGCGCTTCAGCAGCGTCCGTACCGTCGGCCTGGCGGCAGGGGAGGACACCATACTTTTTTCCGGCAGCCGGGTCATTCGATTCTCAGCCTCGTCGAATTAATCCTGGCGATACAAGGCGGTGGCGTCCAGCAGTGCTTGGCCTTCTTCGGCCGAGGCGGCCTGCGTCATGACGAACAGGCCTTCCGGTCCGACGGCCTCGACGAGGGGCACGACCTGGGCGGGTTTCACGCCCGTGGCCTGGACGGCCTTGCCGGCCGCCTTGATGCGCCGGTACAGGTCGTACCAGCGCGGGTCGCCGCCGCCCGGTTGGCCGGCCTGCGGCGTCCACTGGATGGCCCGGATCGGCTCGAGGGCCAGCAGGGCGTCCAGGTGTTGCATCGCGGTGGTGCCGTCCAGGTGGTAGAGGCAAAAGTCCAGCCGGCGGCACTGCTGCGTCAGGTAGGGGACCGCGAACTGGGCGAACATGGCCGGCGAGATCATGCACGACAGGTCGCACTGGACCTTGGCCGTCCGGCCGGGGCCCCAAATCATGAAAATACAAAATGCGTTGCCGCCGTCGAAGCGGATTTTTTCGTAGAGCCGATCGAAGGCGGCGAAATAGGCTTCGTTAATCTCCGCCAGGCGGCGGTGCACCCACGCCGGCCGCTCGACCAGGTCCGTCAGCAGGCGCTCGGTGCCCCGCAAGGCGGCCAGGGTGTCCAAGCCCTCGATGAGGTCGGGCATGGCTACGGGGAACCGTCCGGCGGCCAGGGACAGCCCGGCGTCGATCAGGGCCACGTGGGTGTCCCACCAGGGATTGTTCTCGGTGCTCAGCCGCAGGGGCGGGCAAGAGTCCGGATCGTCGATGCAGGGGTCGTACCACACGGTGGATTTGGAGAACCGCGGGGCCGCGCCCAGCAGGGCCCCCAGGCTCCCGGGCCCCAGGTTGGTGTCGAAGTGGGTGAAGCACTCGGCCGCCTCGGCCGTGACGGCCAGGTCGTATTCCGCCTTGCTGCGGCGGTAGGCGGCGTCGGTCCATTTGGCCCGCACGTCGGCCGGTTCAGCCGGCCTGGGCGGGTCCGACGGCAGGGGGGATCGCTTCCATCGCAGGCACAGGGCGAATCCCTCGCCTCGCCACCATCGGATGAGCTGGTGCTTGATCTGGGGCCAACGGTCTTGCGGGCGCACGCGAATTCCTTCCACTTTCCTGCAGTGGTCCATGCTATCGCACGGCCGGCGTCGGCACAACGCCGCCGGCGGCCCGCGGCCGGGCAAGATTCATCGGTTCTTTCATCATTGCATTTGGCGCGCAGGCTCGTTTATGCAAAAATGTCGCCTCCTGGACACAAGAAAGGACGAACGAGCCGATGACGTTTCGTGCGATCATCGTCGGATTGCTGGGCGCTATCGCCATTGCCACGATCGGCTATCTCAACGATGAAGCCCTCAAGCTGGCCAGTCTGATTGCCGGCCAGCAGCTCCCCATCGCGGTGATCGGCACGATGATCGTGATGCTGGTGACCGTCAATCCGCTGCTGGGGCGGCTGCGCCCTTCCTGGAGCTTCCGCCCGGCGGAGCTGGGCACGGTGACCATGCTGCTGCTGGTTTCCTGCAGCATTCCCAGCCGCGGCCTGATGATCAACCTGCTGCCGGCGCTGTCCATGCCGGTGCACTATTCCCAAATCGATCCGGGCTGGCGGAGAAATAACCTCCTGGGCTACGTGCCCCCGGCCATGATGTTGCCCATTCCGTCGTCTGCATCAGGCGAAGGAGAGGGGAACGTCAATCCCAACGCGGTCAATTGGCTGGTCACCGGCGCCGGGCAGAAGGGCCGATGGCTGCCGTTCGACAAGGTGCCCTGGAGCGCCTGGACCCGCCCGATGATCTTCTGGGGGTCCATGCTGGCCATGATGACCATCGCGGTCATTGCCCTGGCCCTGATCGTGCACCGCCAGTGGTCCAGCCACGAGCGGTTGCGATATCCGATCGCCGATTTCACCACGACGCTCCTGTCACGCCCGGAGGGGGCCAAGGTGGCCCCGGTCTTCCGCAACAAGTTGTTCTGGATCGGCCTGAGCGTCGTCGTGATCATCCATTTCGTCAACGGCCTGAACCAGTGGTACAACGAGAAGCTCGTCAGCATCCCGCTGAGCTTTTCGTTCGCCGCCATCCGGACCAAGTGGCCTCAGATCGACGACTATCCCTGGCGCAGCGGCGTGCTGTCGTTTCGCATTTATCCGGTGGTCATCGGGTTCAGTTTCTTCCTGGCCTCGGAGGTTTCGTTGAGCCTGGGTCTGTCGCAGTTGATATTCCTGCCGATCTGGCTATTGCTGGTGGCCCGCGGCGTGGACATGTCCACCCATTACGTCGGCGGCGGGGTGGGGGGCTGGCAGCGGTTCGGCAGCTACGTGGCACTGGGGCTGATGATGCTCTACGCCGGCCGGCGGTATTACGGGCAGGTTCTCATGGCGGCCATCACGTTCCGCCGCCGGGAGGCGCTGGAGCGATCCGCCGTCTGGGCCTGCCGCCTGCTGCTGCTGTCGCTGGCGGGGATGGTCTGTCTGGCCGTCAGCCAGGGACTGCCCTGGCCGCTGGCCATCCTGACGTTCCTGATGATCCTGCTGATGATGGTCTGCGTCTCGCGCGTCAATGCCGAGACGGGGCTGTTTTTCCTCCAGCCGCGATGGCAGCCGCTGGGCGTGCTGGTCGGTTTCTTCGGCGGGGCGGCCCTGGGGCCGCAAGCGATGGTCATCATCGGCCTGCTGGGCATGGTCCTGTGCCTGGACACCAGCCAGGCACTGATGCCTTACTTCGTCAACAGCCTGCGCATCTGCGAGAACCTGGGCGTCCGTCCGGCGCGCACCGCCCTCCCGGCCGGGGGGACGTACGCCATCGCCGCCATGCTGGGCATCATCGTGGCCCTGTGGGTCAGCTACAACTTCGGCTTCAGGACGGACTGGACGCGGAATCGCGTCCCAATCGACTCCTTCAACATCGTCAACCGGGAGATCACGGACACCCGCATCGCCGGACAATTGGAGCAGTCCAAGTCGCTGTCGCCGCTGGAGCGTTTGGCGGCGTTCCGTCCGGATCAGAAATTCCTAGCCTCCGCCGGCGTCGGTCTGGCGCTGGTGCTGGTGGTGGGGCTGCTGCGGCTGCGGCTGCCCTGGTGGCCGCTGCACCCGGTGGCCTTTTTGGTGTGGGATACCTCTCCGATGAACGCCTTCAGCCAATCCTTCCTGCTGGGCTGGCTGATCAAGACAGCCGTCATGCGCCTTGGTGGCCACCAGACCTACAACAAGGCCAAGCCCCTGATGACCGGCCTAATCGCCGGCGACCTGCTGGGGGTGCTGGTGTGGATGGTGATCGGCGCGGTGTACTATCTCACCACCGGCCTGTCGCCCACGGAAAGCCAAATCTACACATTTTTCCCGCGGTAACTTTTCGCCCGGCCTCCGGCGACTGTGCCTCGCAAGGCCGTGAGTATCTTCAGGTGGGCGACCGAGAAGGGGTAGTCGTCCAATTCAGCCGGGCGGACCCAGCGGAACGCCTCGCAGCCGATGGCCCTGCACCGGCCCGCCACGTACCGGCCGCCGAAGACGTGCAGCGTCAGGCGAAAGTGGCTGTAGGCATGATGGATGGTCGCCAGCGGTTCTGTTAGGCGGATGCGGATGCCCAGTTGCTCCGCCATTGCGCGGCGGGCCGCTCGCCCCGGCGTCTGGCCCGCCGCCACCGTGCCGCCGGGGAACTCCCACAGGCCGCCCAGCAGGCCCCGGGCCTTCCGCCGGGCGATCAGGACCCGCCCGCCGCGCCACGTGACGGCTGTGCCCATGTCCACGTGCGGCACCGGCCGGCGTGGGGCTTTTCGGGGGAAGTCTTCTTCCTTTCCCATCCGATGTGCGCGGCAGATCGTTCGCAGCGGGCAGGAGCCGCACTGCGGGCGGCGTGGCGTGCAGACGGTGGCGCCTAGGTCCATCATCGCCTGGTTGAACAGTCCCGCCCGCCCGGGCGGCACCAGGGCCGAGGCCAGCGCCCACAGCCGCCGTTGCGTGGCCGATTTGCCGACGTCTCCGCGAACCGCAAACCCGCGGGCCAGCACGCGGATCACGTTGCCGTCCAGCACGGCCTCATCGGCGCCGAAGGCGATGCTGGCCACCGCCGCGGCCGTGTATCGGCCCACGCCGGGCAGCCGGCGCAGCTCCGCCGCCGTTCGCGGCAAACGGCCGCCGAACTGCTGTGACACGACGGCCGCTGCGGCGTGCATGTTCCTGGCCCGGCCGTAGTAGCCCAACCCCTGCCAGACCTTCAGCACTGCCTCCAGCGGCGCGCGGGCCAACGCACCAATGGTGGGGAATCGCTTTAGGAACCGCCGGTAGTACGACCGCACCGTCGCGACCTGCGTCTGCTGGAGCATCACCTCCGACACCCAGATGGCGTAAGGGTCGGCCGTCCGCCGCCACGGCATGTCGCGGCGGCAGCTCCGCCACCATCGCGGCAGCAACTTCCGTGCGGCGGCGATCCATCGGGCGTCGGCGGCGGGGAGACGATCACTCATGCGGGCACGGGACGATTGTACCGACAGGGCACCGGCGGGGGGAGAACCGGCCTGCGGAAGCTTGCCGCCGTGCGTCGGCGGCGCTAGGATGTTCGGCCATGGATGGCGTACTGCACCTTATCGACGCCGAAACGTCCGCCGACGCCCTGCACCAACTGGCGGCGGTGATCGGCCCGGACGATGTGGTTGCGTCCCTGGGGCCCCTGATCGCGCCGGCCTGGTGGGATCGTCCCATCCGCCGGCTGCGCAAGCCGCTCGGCTCAGCCGCTCTGGGAGGGATTCTCGCCAAGGACCTTCCCGCCAACACAGAGCTCCTCCACGCCTGGTCCATTCCGGCGGCCCAGGCGGGCGAGCCGATCGCCCGCAAGCGCGGCTGCCCCACCGTGCTCAGCCTGCCGTATTTTCCGCCGACCAATTCCCTGGATCGCCTGGGCCTGCTGACCTCATCGGGAAAAGTGGCGCTGACGGCGCCGACGGAGGCTTGCCGGCGCCGGCTGCTGGAGGCCGGGGTGGGGCGGTCGGGCGTCCATGTCTTTCCGCCGGTGGCGGCAACCATTCCGCGGCGCGAAGAGTTGCGGACCAAGATGCGCAAGGCGCTGGGCGTGGTGGAGGCGCATCGGCTGATAGCCGCCCCCGGCCGGTTCACGCGGCAGGCGGGGCACAAGTACGCCTGCTGGGTGTTCTCGGTCCTGCGGCAGATTCTCGACGACGTCCGGTTGCTGCTGCCCGGCGACGGCCCGGCCTGGTCCGCCGTTCACACCTTCGCCGCCACGCTGGGCTATGACCGGGAAATTTTTATGACCGTTGAGCGGTTGACGATTCAAGAAGTTCTGGCCGCGGCGGACCTGGCGGTGTTTCCGGCCAACGGCGACTGCGATTTAGGGCCGCTCGTCTCGGCCATGGCTGTGGGCCTGCCTGTGGCGGCCTGGGCCACGGCCGACGTGACGGAGTTGACCGGCGACGGCCAGGCGGCCATGCTGTGTCCGGTGGGCGACGTGCGGTCCGCCTCGGCGGCGGTGTTGCGATTGCTCCAGGACCCCTCCGCCGCGGCGGCGCTATCGGCTGCGGCGGCCGACTGGGCCGGCCGGCGATTCTCCGCTGCGGCGGCGAGGGATCGCCTGCTTGAGATATATGCCGCCCCATTCACCGGCTCGGCTTGAGGCGTCCGGCGGCGGCCGAGTATAATCCCCCCCGTCAAACCTGCCTGCCGGCAGGCAGGCCAGGCGGCTGCTCACTATTGCGGTGCCCATGGCATTACCCTCTACAGACAACCCGCTGATACGCCGCGCCGGTCCCGGCACGCCGGGACTGGTCGAGCCGGACAGCCCGGACTTGGCGGCGGAATTCGCCAGGCTCGCCCTGCCCCCCGGCAGCGCCTGGAAGGTCGTGAAGCGCAATCCCGTGCGGACCGTTTACTTCGGCCGCCTGGCCGGGCAGGACGTGTACCTGAAGCACTTTCACATCCGCTCGCCGATCCGCATGTTGGCCGACAGCCTGCGCGGGTCCAGCGTGCAACGCGAGGTGAAGGCGTGGCGATGCCTGGGCGAGCTGGGCGTTCCCACGCCGGAGATTCTGGCCGCCGACAAGTGCGGCGAGTCGGAGTGGCTGGCCACGCGTGCCGTGGCCGACGCCGAACGCGCCGACCTGTGGCACTCCAGGCAGCTCGGCGAGGGGCAGGCGGGCCGGCGAGCTATCCGCCAGGCGGCGGAGGCGCTGGCGGAGATGATCGCCCGGATGCACCAGGGCGGCATTGTCCACAACGACCTGCATGGCGGCAACATTCTCATCCGCACGACGGACGCCGGCCCCCAGCCGGTGCTGATGGACCTGCATCGCGTTCGGCGGCGGCAGTGGTGGTGGCAGTGGAGGAAACTGTCGCGGCGGGCGCGGGCCGCCAATCTCGCCCAGCTCTATCACGATCGCGCCTGTTTCACCACGCGGACCGAGCGGCTGAGGTTCCTGAAGCATTACCTCCTGGCCAGCGGCGCTTCCGGCAGCCTACGGAGGTGGCAGGTCCGGGTCGAGGACGCCGCCCGTCGCCACAGCCGCCGGCAGTACGTCCGTTGCGACCGGCGGACGCTGCGGAAGAACCGGTACTTCGGCCGCGTGCGCCTGGCCCGCGGCTGGCGCGGCCACGTGGTCCTGGCGACCAAGATTCCGCCGGTCGGCTCGGCGGCGGGGGCGTTGGAATTCCGTCTGGAGGACTGGCAAAAGGTGCTGGCCAGCCCGGAGGTGCTGTTCCTGGGCGACGTCAAGGTCATCAAGGATTCCCCCTCCACCCAGGTCGTCCGAAGGACTCTGGTCGTCGGGCCGCACCGGCTGGAGGTGTTCATCAAGCGCTTCCGCCGCAAGTTCCTCTGGCGGGTGGTGTTGGACTGCTTCCGCTGGGCGCGGTCCATCCGCGCCTTCAAGCTGGGGCACGCGCTGCTGAACCGCCGGATTCCCACGGCCCTGCCGCTGGTGGCCTTGGATCGGCGCCTAGGCCCCGTGCTGATGGACAGCCTGCTGATCACCGAGGCCGTCGAGGCGCCCAACCTGCACGAATTTCTGCGAACCCGGCTGGAATCCCGTCCCAAATCCGGCGCCAGCCTGACGGCGGCACAGCAGCATCGCCTGGCGCGGGAGATGCCGTGGCAGTTCGGCCGGTTTGTGCAGCGATTGAGCGACAACGGTTTCGCCCACCGCGACCTGAAGGCGGAGAATCTGCTGATTCGCTGGTCGCCCGGCCGTCCGATCGAGGTGATCCTGGTGGACCTGGAGGGGTTGAGGCGGTCGTACGGGCTGGACGTGGGGCGATGCTTCAAGGGCCTGATGCGTCTGAACGTTTCACTGATGGAGTGTCCGGCGGTGAACCGCACCGGCCGCCTGCGCATGCTGATGGGCTACCTGCGCCGGCCCGGATATTGGCGCGTGGAGTTCAAACCGTATTGGCGCATCCTGGATGAATGGTCGGCCCGCAAGCTGCGTCGCCTGCTCCAAGTTCGCCGCTCTCGCCCCGGTGCCATGGGGAGGGCGTCCTCGTGACGGCCAAACCCGCCTCCTCGACGCCGCCCGAAAGGGTGCTGCTCATCAAACCCAGCTCGCTGGGCGACGTGGTGACGGCTATGCCCGTCCTGCGCGGGCTGCGACGGACCTTTCCCCAGGCGTACCTGTCCTGGCTGGTCGGCCGAAGCTACGCGCCGCTGGTCCAGCACGACAGCGACCTGGACGAGGTGATCCTGTTCGATCGCGCCAGGTTCGGGCCGGTCTGGCACTGGCCGCTGGCGACGGGCGAGCTGATCTCGCTGATCAAGCAGTTGCGGGCCGGGCGGTTCGATTGGGCCATCGACTTGCAGGGGCTGTTCCGCAGCGCCCTGTTCGCCGTCGTGACGGGGGCGGCCTTGCGCGTGGGGTTCGCCGACGCCCGCGAGAAGGTGGCCGTCTTTTACAACCGCGCGGTGGCCTGCCGCTCGGTCCACACGGTGGACCGCAACGTCGAGCTGGCCCGCTCCTTGGGCATCGACACCCGCATCGAGGACATGACCTTGCAGGTGACGCCGGAAGGCCGCCAGTTCGCCGAAGGGGTCCTGGCCCGCCACGGATTAACGAGGAAGGGGTTCCTCGTGTGCGTGCCGCCGACGCGCTGGCTGACCAAGCGCTATCCCGTGCGGCATTGGCGGACGGTGATTTCCCAACTGGTCCGCCAAGCGCCGGTGGTCGTGCTGGGCGGCAGGGGAGAGGAACAGAAGCTGTGCAACGCGACGGTCGATGGGCTAGACGGCGGCGTGCTGAATTTGGCCGGCCAGACGAGCATTCCGCAGATGGTGGCCATGCTGGCCGAGGCGGCCGGCGTGGTGTGCGGCGACTCGGCGGCGGCGTTCATCGCCCCGGCCGTCGAGACGGAAGTGCTGGTGCTGATGGGGCCGACACGGGTGGAACGGACCGGCCCGCGGGCGTGCGGCAAGGCCTTGGCGGCCAACGTGCCCTGCCAGGGCTGCCTCAGAAGGCATTGTCGCCACGTGACCTGCATGCAGATGATCGACCCCCAGGACGTCATCCGCGGCGCCTTGGACATGCTCCACGCCTAGCCGCCGCCCCGGCGGCCCATGTCGCGCCGAGGGATTCCCGTGGTCATTTTTAGGCCCGATTCGTCCGATGAAGATGATACAGTAGATCCACCGCCGCGAAAGGATGGCCATGAACGTCGTGCACGTGACCCATGAGGTCGTGGAGAAGATCGGGGGCATCGGGGCGGTCATCGCCGGTCTGGTCACGTCCAAGGCCTACCAGCAGAAAGTCTCGCGGACCATCCTGGTCGGTCCGCTGCTGGACACCAGCCGGCCCGTCAATCTCCGCCTGGGCGAGGGCGGCAAGATCCTCTACAGCTCCCTGGACGGCCTGTATCCCTCCCCATGGCGCGAGCGGTTCATGCCCATCGAGCGGACCTACGACGTCGGCATCATCTATGGCAAGCGACGCGTGCAGGAGCCGTGCAACGGAAAGACCCTCGAAGTCGAGGCGCTGGTCATCGACGTGTTCCACGCCAACCGCGACCGCCTCAACCTGTTCAAGGCGGAGATGTACAAGAAGTTCGCCGTGCCGTCGGACCCGTTTGAGAGCATCTGGGAGTTCGAGGAGTACGTTCGCCTGGCTGTTCCCGCCGTTGAGGCGCTGGGGGCGCTGGGCTGCTTCGACAACGGCGACCAGACGGTCATCCTGGCCCATGAGTACATGGGCATGCCGACGGCGCTGAAGGTCGTGCTGGACGGCAAGCCCAACACGCGGACGGTGTTTTACGCCCATGAGGTGGCCTCCGTCCGCCCGATCGTGGAAAAGACCGCCGGCCACGACACGATGTTCTACAACGTGCTGCGGGCCGGCATGCGCGAAGGCCGGACGCTGGAGCAGATATTTCCCGAGGTGTTCGCCAACTACAAGCATCCGCTGGTCAAGGCCGCACGATACTGCGACCACATCTTCGCCGTCGGTGACTACATCGAGAAGGAACTGCAATTCCTGGACCCGCATTTCCGCACGATGGACATTGACCTGGTCTACAACGGCGTGCCGACCTCGCCGGTCGACCGGACGGCCAAGGAGCAGTCCATGGAGCGGATGCGGACGTACGCCGTCAACCTGTTCGGCGCCCGCCCGACGTGGATCTTCACGCACGTCTGCCGGCCGGTGCTGAGCAAGGGCATCTGGCGCGACCTGGGCGTGCTGCATCCTATGGACGCGATGCTGGCCGAGCGCAAGGAATCGGCCGTGTACTTCATGCTCGGCACGCTGTCCGGGCAGCGCCGCCCCCAGGACATCCGCCACATGGAGCGGGTGTACGGCTGGCCGGTCGCCCACGAGCGGGGATATCCGGACCTCTGCGGCGGGGAGGAGATCCTGGGCGACATGTTCGACAACTTCAACCGCAACCACCGCGCCGTCCGCGTGGTGCTGGTCAACCAGTGGGATTGGAACCGCCGTTGCTGCGGGGACCGCATGCCGCAGGAGATGACCTTCACCGACATCCGCTGCGGCACCGACGTGGAATTCGGACTGAGCGTGTACGAGCCCTATGGCATCAGCCAGCTGGAGCCGATGAGCTGCGGGGCGATGTGCGTGGTGTCCAACATCTGCGGCTGCGTGGGGTTTGCCTGCCGCACGCTGGAAGGCCGCCAGATCGACAACCTTCTCATCGCCGATTACCTCAAGGTGCCCGAGGGCTTGAGCGTGGAGCAGCTTCACGCCCTGCCCATGGCCGAGCGGGACCGGATCGAGTCGGAGGAGAACCTCCGCCTGGCCAAGATCATCCTTCAGCGTCTGCCGCGCGACAAGGACACCGTCGCTCGGCGAATCGCCGCCGGAAGCGAGTTGGCTTCCAAGATGAGCTGGGAGCACGTGGTGGCGGAGTACTTCCTGCCCAGCCTGAAACGAGCGGTGGGCCGGCATTGACGGCCGGTCGCCGACACGTCGACTTGAAGGGCGCCGTTACAGCGCCTAAACTTACTTAAGCATGGTAGTTAGCCCGTGCGGTGCGAGCTACCGGAGAAACGAGCGTAGCGCATGAAGCTTTCCCCCGCCGCCGAGTTCGCCGTTCGCGGTGCCTTGGTCCTGGCGGAGCGGGACGGCAAAGGCCCCGTGACGCTGGAGACGATTTGTTCCCAGCGCGAACTGCCCCGTCAGTATCTGGTGAAGATTTTCTCCCTGCTGACCAAGGCGGGGATCATCATGCCGGTACGCGGCAAGCGGGGGGGGTATCTGCTGGCCCGCGCGGCGGACTCCATCACGCTGCTGGAGATCATCGAGGCCATCGAAGGCCCCGTGGCCCTGAACTTCTGCCAGCGAACCCCTTCCCAGTGCGATCGGCTTGATTGCGTCCTTCGGCCGATATGGTCGGAACTTCAAGAAGACATCCGCTCGCGCTTAGGGTCGGTGACCCTGGCCTCCTGCGTCGGCGACGGCAAGCCCGTACGCCAGGCCTAGACGTCTGCCTTCTTTGAGTGTCTCCCTACCCGTTGCCCTTCCCGGCGGAAAACTTTTTTAGGGGAACGGCTTGAAATAGTACCTTTGGGGTGCTATATTGCCGATAGAGTCCTACAGAGCGGCCAAACGCATGTTATCCCTGACGAAAAAAACCGGTTACAGCCTGATCGCCATGACGCACTTGGCCGAACTACCCCCAGGGCAGGTGTGCAGCGCCCGGGAGATGGCCAGGCTGTACGGCATTTCCACGGCGCTGTTGATGAACGTCCTGAAGGCCCTGGCCGCCGCCGGATACGTGGAGTCGTTTCGCGGCGCCCGGGGCGGCTACCGTTTGGCCCGGCGGCCGGAGAGCGTCAACTTGGCTGAGGTGGTGTCCGCGATTGAAGGCCCGGTGCCGCAGGCCGAGTGCATGGCCGCGGTGGTGGGGGACAAGGAATGCTCCAGCCGCCTGATGGCCCGCTGCCCGGTAGCCGATCCGGTCCATCGCGTGCAGCGCAAATTGCAGGATTTTTTGCGAAAGGTTACGCTGGCGGAGATTGCCGTCCCGCCGCACGCCGCTCGACGGTAGAGAGAGAAGGAACGCGAACATGGCCTTGGAACTGCCCATCTATCTGGACAATAACGCCACCACGCCGATCGACCCGCGCGTGCTGGAGGCGATGATGCCGTACTTGACGGCAGTCTTCGGCAACGCCGCCAGCCGGAACCACAGTTTCGGCTGGAAGGCCGAGGCCGCCGTGGAAACCGCCCGCGAGCAGGTCGCCAAGCTCATCGGCGCCGCGGCCAAGGACATCGTCTTTACCTCCGGCGCCACGGAGAGCGACAACCTGGCCATCAAGGGCGTGGCGGAGATGTACGCCGAAAAGGGTAATCACATCATCACCTGCCCCATCGAGCACAAGGCCGTCATCGACCCCTGCAAATACCTAGAAGAGAAGGGCTACCAGGTCACCTGGCTGAAGCCCGACCGCACCGGCCAGGTTTCCGCCCGGCAGGTGGCTGAGGCCATCACGGACAAAACGATATTGGTTTCCATCATGGCCGCCAATAACGAGATCGGCACGGTCAATCCCATCGCCGAGATCGGCCGGGCGACCCGGCAGCGCGGCGTGTTCTTCCACTGCGACGCCACGCAGGCGGTGGGCAAGATTCCCATCGACGTCGAGGCCATGAGCATCGACCTGCTGAGCGCCTCGGGGCACAAGATTTACGGGCCCAAGGGCGTCGGGTGCCTGTACGTCCGGCGGCACGGGCCGCGGGTGCGCCTGGCCTGCCAGATGCACGGCGGCGGACACGAGCGCGGCCTGCGGAGCGGCACGCTGAACGTCGCGGGCATCGTGGGGTTCGGCGCGGCGGCTGAGATTTGCCAACGCGAACTGGCCGAGGAGGCCGTGCGCCTCGCGGCCCTGCGCGACCGGCTGCATCAGGGCATCGTGGCCAAACTGGATCACGTCACGCTCAACGGCCATCCGACGCAGCGCCTGCCCGGCACGCTGAACCTGTCGTTCGCCTACGTGGAGGGCGAGTCGCTGATGATGAAGATGAAAGACGTGGCCGTCTCCAGCGGCTCGGCCTGCACTAGCGCGTCGCTGGAACCCAGCTTCGTGCTGCGGGGCATCGGCGTCGGCGACGAGCTGGCCCACGGCTCGATCCGCTTCAGCCTGGGCCGCTTCACCACGGCCGAGCAGATCGACTACGCCATCGAGCAGGTAGTCCGCGGCGTGACGGAGCTTCGCCAGCTCAGCCCGCTGGCCGAATCGGCCGAGGGGAGCACCGGCCGGGACGCAAAATAAATAGGAAAAGACGAGACGGACTATGCCTTACAGTGACAAAGTCATGGACCACTTCACCAACCCGCGGAACGTGGGCTCGCTGGACAAGAACGCCCCGGACGTGGGCACCGGCATCGTCGGGGCGCCGGAGTGCGGCGACGTGATGAAGCTCCAGATCAAGGTCGATCCCGACGGGCGGATCGTGGACGCCAAGTTCAAGACGTTCGGCTGCGGCTCGGCCATCGCCGCCAGCTCCCTGGCCACCGAGTGGCTCAAGGGCCGGCGGGTCGAGCAGGCCGGCGAGCTGAAGAACGCCGACATCGCCAACGAGTTGTCGCTGCCGCCGGTGAAGATTCATTGCTCGGTCCTGGCCGAGGACGCCGTCAAGGCGGCGATCGAGGATTGGAAACGCAAGAACGGCCGGGCGACGGAACCGCCGGCCGCCGGCGCCGACAAACCGTAGGGGCCCGCCGCCCCGGGAGCGGAGAGAAAAATGTCCATCACACTGACCGAACGGGCCGCCAAGCAGATCCAGCGGCTGTTCACCGAGCACCAGTTGGCGCCGGGCACGTGCCTGCGCGTGGGCATCAAGGGCGGCGGCTGCTCGGGGTTCAGCTACTTTATCAACGTCGCCTCCGCGCCCGACGGCGACGATGAAGTGTTCACCAGCCGCGACGTCCGCATCGTCTGCGATCCCAAGAGCTACCTGTACCTCGTCGGCACGGAGATCGATTACGACGATTCACTGATCAGCCGCGGGTTCCTGTTCAACAATCCCAACGCCAAGGGCACCTGCGCCTGCGGCGCCAGCTTCAACACGTGAAAAAATGGCCAAAGATCCCCAAACCCTCCCAGCCAAGTGCCGGCAATGCAGCAAGCCCCTCAGCGATGTGGCGGTGTGCGATTTCTGCCACTCGATCAACCCCGCCGCCGCGGGCATGGACTACTTCACGCTGCTGGGCCTGCCCCGGCAGTTCGAGCTGGACGAGAAGGTGCTGCACGACCGCTTCCTGGCCCTGAGCCGCGCGGTGCACCCGGACTATCACGGCTCCGACGCCGCCGACGCCCAGGTGCTTTCGCTCCAGATGTCCGCCGCGGTGAACGACGCGTATCGCACGCTGAAGTCCCCGGCCCTGCGGGCGGCCTACCTGCTGGAGCTGGTGGGCGGCAAGAGCTCCGCCCAGGACAAGTCCGTCCCCGAAGGCTTCCTGGACACCATGATGATGATGCAGGAGGAGGTCCACGACGCCAAGACCTCCGGCCACGCCGCCGAGCTGGAGCGCCTGCGCAGCGTGCTGACGACCCAGCACGACGGCCTGATGCATCGCATCGCGGGCCTGTTCGGCCAGCTTCAGGACGCCGCCGCCTGCGACGCCATTCGCAACGACCTGCTGGGTGAAATCCGCCAACAACTCAACGCCGTTTCCTACGTCACGAAGCTGTTGGAACAGGCAGGATAGGCAGGAGAGGCAGAAAACCCATGCCCGCACCGCTCATCCTCGGCATCGACCTGGGCACGACGTACTCCCTGGCGGCCGTCATGACGCCCGCCGGTCCAGCCGTTATCCGCGACGCCGCCGGTATTGCCCTGGTGCCCAGCGTGATCGCCTTCCAGGACGATGGCCGCGTAGTCGTCGGCCAGGCCGCCCGCGCCGGGGCCGTGGCCAATCCGCTGCGGACGGTCTATTCCGTCAAGCGTCTCATGGGCCGGGGAATCGAGGAAATCCAGGAGGACCTGCGGCACCTGGCCTATCCGGTGGTTTCTGGCAAAGGCGGTACGGCCTGCGTGACGGTGGGCGGGCGGGAGATGACGCCGCAGGAGCTGTCGGCCATGATTTTGCGGGAGGTGAAGGCCCGGGCCGAGGCCGCCCTGGGCCAGCCCGTCACGGCGGCCGTCATCACCGTGCCGGCCTACTTCGACGATTCGCAGCGACAGGCCACGCGCGACGCCGGGGCCATCGCCGGCCTGGACGTCCGCCGCATCGTCAATGAGCCTACCGCAGCCGCCCTGGCCTACGGGCTGGACCGCAAGGACGAAGCCACCATCGCCGTCTACGACCTGGGCGGCGGGACGTTCGACGTGTCCATCCTCCACGTGGCCGGCGGAGTCTTTCAGGTCCTCAGCACCGACGGCGACACGCACCTCGGCGGCGACGACCTGGACATGGAGATCATCGACCTGATTACTGCTGACATCCGCCGGCAGTTCGGCCAGCACCTGACCTTCCCGCCGGCTACGCGCCAGGCCCTGCGCGACATGGCCGAGGCGGCTAAGATTCGCCTGTCCACCGAGCCGGCCGCGGCGGTGGAAGTGGATTTGGGCGACGGCCGAACGTTCCAGCGGACTATCACGCGACAGGAGTTTGAGGCCGCCGCCGCAAAATGGATCGACCACACCATCGAGCATTGCCGCGCCGCCCTGGCGGCGGCGCATCTGAAACCCCAGCAGATCGACCAGGTCGTGATGGTCGGCGGCTGCACGCGGATTCCGCTGGTGCTGCGGTGCGTGGAGGAATTCTTCGGCCGCCGGCCCTACACGGCGCTGAATCCCGACGAGGTCGTGGCCCTGGGCGCGGCCGTGCAGGCGGGCATCCTGGCGGGCGTCCAGCGCGACACGCTCCTGCTGGACGTCACGCCGCTGTCGCTGGGCATCGAGACCCTCGGCGGGGCGACGGGCAAGCTCATCATGCGGCATAGCACCGTGCCCTGCCAGGCGACGGAGACCTTCACCACCTACGTCGACGGCCAGACGTCCGTGGACATTCACGTGCTCCAGGGCGAGCGGGAGCTGGCCCGCGACTGCCGCAGCCTGGGCAGCTTCAAGCTGCGGGGCATTCCGCCCATGCCGGCGGGCATGCCGCGAATCGAGGTCACTTTCCTTATTGATGCCAACGGCATCCTCAACGTCTCGGCCCGCGAGCTGCGCAGCGGCAAGGAGGCCTCCGTGCAGATCGTTCCCGCCCACGGCTTGACGCGCGACGAGGTGACGCGGATGGTCAAGGAATCCTACGCCCATGCCCGGGAGGACCTGACCGCCCACCGGCTTATCGACCTGCGCAACGAGGCCGGGCGCATCCTGGCCGCCATCGACAAGGCCCTGGCCAACCTGCCCGGCGTGCTGTCGGCCGCGCAGCGGGCGGCCTTGGATGTTGCGGTGGCCGATCTAAAAGCGAAAATGGAGGGCAGCGACGGCGACGCGCTGTACGCGGCCATGAAGGCCGCCAACGACGCGGCCGGGCCGCTCACGCAGGCGCAAATGGACGAAGTGCTGAAGAAAACCGCCGTCGGGAAAAAGTTAGAGGAGTTCTAACGCCATGCCTCGCTACAAGGTGACATTTCAGCCCATCGGAAAGACCGTCGAGGTCGACCCGGCCAAGTATCCCTACGGCAAGCACGGCCAGCCGGGCAGCCTGCTGGACATCGCCCTGGCCTACGGCGTGGACCTGGAACACGCCTGCGGCGGCGTGGGCATCTGCGGCACCTGCCACATTATCGTCACGGCCGGGGCGGAGAACCTCACACCGGCCGGCGACGAGGAACTGGACATGGTGGATTCCATCCCCGCCCACACGCTCCACAGCCGTCTGGCCTGCCAGGCCGTCGTGCGGGGCGACGTGACCGTGACCATCGCCGGGCGGCAGCTCTGAGGAGAGTTCGGAAGGTCGTAGGTCGCAGGTCGAAAGGTCGAAGGGAACGGCAGAATGGCTAAACCTGTACTCAAGTGGTCCGACACGGATGAGATTGCCTTCCTGCTCGCCGAGCGGCATCCCGACGTCGATCCCCTTACCCTGCGGTTCACGGAGCTGCACCACTACGTCACGCAATTGGATGAGTTCGCCGACGACCCAGCCGCCTCCAGCGAAAGCATTCTCGAAACCATCCAAATGGCCTGGCTGGGGTACTACCGGGAGAACCGGAATACCGGATGACCGGAAAACTGCGAGGCTTAGGCTCTTCTCGTGATGAGAGTAATACTATATCCAAGGTGAGCGCTGGATAGGCTGCTCAATCTCTAGGGCATTGGCAAGCTGTGTTGCCCAAGCCAGGAATACTTCCTTGGGTTTCCAAGGCTCGGAAACCTGAACCATCTTTAGAACGATGTCATCCGCAGGGGGTAACTTTGGGGCATACACCAAGCGTGGATCGACAACAGGCAGATTTCCGCAATTCTTGAAACCAGCCTGCACAATTGCTGCTTTGCCAACCTGGAATTGGTTCTGTACATCGGCAAAGAGGCATAGTCCACTCGCAAGTGTTTCATAAATCCCGGACAAAGAGACAGTATCATTTTTTAATCCTGCGACACACACGCTGAACACAACTGTTCCGTCCCTTCTTACTTCCAGGTATCGGCGCTCTTGTACATCGTACTCTCTAGAGATAGAGATCCCATGCAGAGAAGGTGAAAGAACGTCAGCAAGCTGTCGGGGCGCACAATTTCCAGGGGCTTGTGGGAAGTCCACAAAGTATGAGGATTCATCGAGAAGTTTTTTAATTTGATCCACCTTGACGGGTATGTGGTCGATGGACCGATCCACAGGGACACCGGAAAACCATACGAATGGGCGCTGTGATTTAGGAAGGCCGATAGTTCGTATCCTGGCGAGCTCCTCTTCTGCTGAAGCCTCCACAGTGTGAAACCGGGAGAATCTGTATTGTATCTCGTCGATAGACATAAGTCTGTTTGAGACATCCCTCCTGATCCAGAATTGATTCAAGTTGTCGAATGCTACCATCGTCAGGGAATACGTGTTCTTGGGCACATCCACTACCACCACACTGACGTTACCTTCGCAGGATATGACATTGTATTCCAAAGCACTGGGGCGAATTCGCAGATGCGAGGACACAAGATCCTCAATAGTCTTAATGATACGTTGAGGGTCTTGGATTCCAATTATTTCGGTTGCGTGTGGAGTACTACTCGGATCTTGAGACTGCTTTACTCCAAGGATCAGTGCTCCTCCCTCACCGTTAGCCATTGATGCAATGTCGATCAGAGTATCTCGTCGAGCCTTGTTACGTAGTTCCGGCTTATCTGATAGGAGGTTACATTCGGCCTTGAAGTCTAACTGGCTTGTTTCCTCTGCTGGCGGATCAGTCAGAAGAGCGTTTAGGTCTTCTTTATTCCATTCCGAGAAGGGCTTGCTCGATAGGGGCATTTAAACACCTCTAACTATCTTAATCTATCCGAACAATCCCCCCGTCGGCGGGGGCGGCATGTAGCCGTTGTCCAGGAAGAACCGCACGGCCTGTTCGGTGGAGTTGAACACGCGCGTGGCCGTCTCGGTGATGAAGGGCGATGGCGGGGCCGCCGGCCGCCAGATCACGAAGACGTCCTTGGTGGCCTCGTGGGCGTGCTGGAGCTCGCGTTCCACGCCGCTGGACAGGCCCGGCCGGCCGTCCTCCAACTGCGGGATCAGCGAAACGATCATGTCCGACTGGTCGATGAGCTTGAAGTCGCGGGCGTAAATCTGGCCGTCGATGTCCGCCAAAATGTCCACCAACTGGGCGGTCTCCATCGTCGTGCGGGCCGTCGGCGGGCCGACCTCCACGGTGCGATGCCCGCCCTCGGCCGCGGCCAGCGCCAGGCTGCACAGCGGCTTTTCTTCCACGTCGGAGGGATCGAAGCAGATAAAGTGCCGCTTCATCTCCCGCCGGAACGCCTCGATCTCCGCCACGACCGCCGCCTCCGAGCCGTCCACGTGCGACATGGGGAAGCTCAGGTACGTTTTCTTAAGGTAGGGCCGGCCGATGAGGCGCACCAGCATCTCAGCCGTGCTGTCGTCGGTGCCGCGGGCGCAGATGATGAAATGTCCGTGCCCGCGGACAATCTGGCTGAGCAGCTCGGTGGCCAGCACCTCCTCCTCCCGCCAGACCATCAGGTCTTTGAGGGTGTGATCGGTGTGGCCGTCGCGCAACAAGCGGTAGTGGACGCGGTCGATGTTGTCCACCAGCGCGATGTACAGGTCGGCGTTGAGGGCCTTCATCTGGTCGTAGTCGAAGGCGTAAAATAACCCGTGCCGCCAACGGAAGGTGGCGTGCGTGTTGATGATGACGCGGTCGGTCCGGCGGCAGGTCTCCAGCACGTCCTTCAGCACGCTCCGCCGCAAGCTATGCAACCGCGACAGGGGCAGGTCCAGGATGCGCCCGGGGGCGACGTCGGGCGCCTCGGCGTACATCATCTGTCCGACGTTGCAGACGGCAAGCTTCATCCCCGCCTCGGCCGCTAGCTCCACCACGCGCGCCAGGAAAGGCTTTTTGTCTAACCCCACTTGTCCTGTGACCACCACACGCATGGTTGGAATGTACCGCCCGGGCGGCAGCGAGTGCAATGTGTTGTCCCCCAGGGCCGCCCCCGGCCGCGATGGGCCTAGCCCGGCGCGTCTGCTATCGGGCCGGCTTGGTGGTCGCCCCGGCCGACGGCGCAGCCGCCGGATGGCTGAGGGCGTCTTCCAGAATCTTTTCCAGCTTGCCCCGCGCGTCGTCGGAAATGACCTTGCCCTGGGAGTCGATCACCCATACCGAGGGGATGCCGTCGATGCCGTACTTGCGGGCGGTGGGGTCGTTCCAATACATGCCGCTGGCGGTGAGTATCCAGTTCATTCCATTTTCTTGGGCGAACTTCTGGACCCTTTCCCTCGCGCCGGGGTCCTTATCCAGGCTGATGCCGACGAACTCCACCCCGCGGTTGTGGAACTGCTGGTACATCTGCTTCATGTAGGGCACTTCCCCCACGCAAGGCCCGCACCAGGTGGCCCAGAAGTCGATGACGATCAGCTTGGCCTTGACGTCCTGGGGAACCGCCAGCTTTTTGCCGTCCAGTTGGGTTAACTGGGCCGAGAAGGTTTTTGAAGATGCTGATTTTTGAGTTCCCCGGCCGTAGTGTTGCAGGAAGGGCTTGAGGTCCGCGTTGTTGCCGTAGTCCTTCTCCAGCCTGTCCAGCAGCTCATTTTTCATCGCCTCCAGCTTCGCTCCCTCGGCCAGGATAACGCCGTACGCCACCGATTTGGCGGTGGCGGGGGTGCCTTCGTAGCGTTTCAGGAACGCCCGGATTTCGGCCTCCAGTTCCGGATGAGGCTCGGTGGCCTCGTGGACGGCCTGGGAGACCTTCTGGCGGACCAGGAAGAAGTCGGCCTGAAGCTTCTCCGCCGGCGGTGCGTTGGAGTCCATGAGGCGCTGGGCGATCTGCATGATCTGCTGTTGACGCTCCAGAGTCCGCTGCTGGGCCGCCAGCTCCATGGCGGCGTTGAGCATCATCTGCCGCACGACGTAGAGGTTGGGCGCGCTGGGATACATGGTCTCGGCGTCCTGGCCGAGCTGGAGCACTTTTTCCATGTGCTTGACGAGGATTTGGTCGGCCTCGGCGCGGGAGGCGGGTTGTTCGGTGGGGGAGAACTGGGCCTGGATGGCTTCGATGGCGACGTCCGGCACGGCTTGGCCGGCGGGGGACGACGTCGGCGTCGCGACCGAGGCCGCCTGAGCCGCGGGCAAACCGCCGAGGCAGGCCCAAAGAATTCCCACAGCCGCTGCAATCCCAACCCCACAACGGTCGGACATGGCAATCTCCTTTGCTGATGATCTCAAGGGCGACGTGTACCGGGGCATGGTAGCAGGAAGCGGGCCGGCAAGCAAACGTCTGTCGGCCTCCACCGAACGGCCGAAAAGAATTGTGCGACACAGAGACGCAGAGAACATCTAGAAACTTTTTCTTTGATTTCTCTGTGCCTCTGTGTCTCTGTGTCGAATCTTTTTAATCGTTAGCGTCCGGACTTGGCTCGGATGGCCAGGAGCTGCTTCATGACGTTGTGGCAATTGCCCTGCCAACTTGTGGTGCCGAAGGCGTCGTGGAGCTGGCGGTACAGGGCGTAGAGCTGGCGGTACGTTTCGTGGGCAACAGGGTTGGGCGTGAAGGCCTTGGGTTTCAGGCCGGTCATGGCGTGCTGGGCGGCGGCGAAGGAGTCGTACCCTCCGGCGGCACCGCCGGCGACGACGGCTGCGGCGATGGCCGTCCCCAGGGCGCAGGTCTGGCTGGAGCGGCTGAGTTTCATCGGCCGGCCGGTCACGTCGGCGTAAATCTGCATCACCAATGGGTTCTTCTCCGCGATGCCGCCGCAGTTGACCACCTGGGCGACCTTCACGCCGTACTCTTCGAAGCGGTTGATGATGGTCAGCGCGCCGAAGGCCGTCGCCTCGATCAGCGCGCGGTAGATTTCGGCCGGGGTGGTGTGGAGCGTCTGGCCCAGGAGCATCCCCGTGAGTCGCTGGTCGACCAGGATGGTTCGGTTGCCGTTGTTCCAGTCCAGCGCCAGCAGGCCGGATTGCCCGGCCCTCAGCCGCCCGGCCGCGGCCGTCAGGGCCTGGTGCGAGCCGCGCCGGACGCCGTGCGGCCGGATGACGTTGGCGAACCAGTTGAAGATGTCGCCGACGGCCGACTGGCCGGCCTCCAGCCCCCAGTACCCCGGCAGGACGCTGCCGGGGACGATGCCGCACAGGCCGGGAATGTCCGCCAGCGGCTTATCCGCCGAGGCGATCATCATGTCGCAGGTGCTGGTGCCGATGATCTTGACCAGCGTGCCCGGCGTGATGCCCGCCCCGATGGCGCCCAGGTGCGCGTCGAACGCCCCCACGGCCACGGGAATGCCCGCCGGCAGCCCGGTGCGCCGGGCCCAGCGGGCCGTCAGCGTGCCTGCGGCGGCGTCGACCGTGTAGGCCTTGGGCTCCAAGCGGCAGCGAAGTTCCGCCATCGCGGGGTCCAGGCGGCCCAGGAACTCCTCGTCGGGGTAGCCGCCCCAGGCGTCGTTGTACATAGCCTTGTGCCCGGCGGCGCAGATGCCCACCTTGATCCGTCCCGGTTGCTCGTTGCCGGTGAGCATGGCCGGGATCCAGTCGGCGATTTCCACCCATGCGTAGGCCGCGCGGAAAACCTGGGGGCTGGTCCGCAGGCAGTGGAGGATCTTGCTGAAGAACCATTCCGAGGAATATCGCCCGCCGCATTTGGCCAGGTACTGCGGCCGGAGGCGCTGGGCGGCGGCGGTAATCTCCACGGCCTCGGCCGTGGCGGTGTGATCCTTCCACAGCCAGGCCATCGCGGCGGGATTCCTGGCAAAGCGCCTGCCGAACGCCAGCGGCCGGCCGGCGGCGTCCACCGGCAGGGGAGTGGAGCCGGTGGTGTCCACGCCGATGCCGATGACGTCGGCGGGACGGAATCGCCTGACGGCCCGGCGGGCCTTGGCCAGGGCGGCGCGGATCGTCCGCTCGGCGCCGCGGACGTAGTCGTCGGGATGTTGGCGGGCCAGGTGCGGGTCGTCGCCCAGGATGACGCCCTCCCGGCCGTGGTGGTAGGGCCACACGGCCGTGGCGATCTGGCGGCCGTCGGCGACGTCCACGATCAACGCGCGAACGGTGTTGGTGCCATAATCCAATCCGATGGCGTACTTGCCCATGGATGTTCCTCGGGACGTGCCAAGCCGCGGCGATGAGGATGATAGAGGATTGGCGACGACAGTTCAACGCGGGCGGTGAGCGGCGAGTTCCCGGGAGATCCGCGATTTAGGCGTTCGTCTACGAGGGAGCGTTGGTGTCTTCGGGCTTGCCCACGTGGATGGCGGGCAGGGTGACAGTGAACGTCGTGCCCTCGCCGGCCTTGCTGGCGACCTCGATGCGCCCGTGGTGCTCCTTAACGACCTTTTGGGCCACGGCCAGTCCCAGCCCCGTGCCCTGCTGGCCCTTGGCGGAGAAGAAGGGCGTGAAAATCTGGTCGAGCTTGTCGGCGGGAATGCCGCTGCCGTTGTCCACGACCGAGACCTGCACGCTCTTGGAACGCTCCTGATAGCTGCTGCGGACGGTGATGACGCCGGTGTGCGCGCCGACGGCGTCGATCGCGTTGGTCAGCAGGTTCAGGAAGGCCTGGTGCAGCCCGCCGGTGTCGGCGGGGATGGGCGGCAGGTCCTCCAGGTCGGGCAGGATGGCGACGGTTTTCTCGTCGGCCCGCGGCGTCACCAGCTCGATGCAGTCGGTGAGCACCTGGTTAATGTTCACGGACTCCAGCAGCGGCTGGCGCTGCGTGGAGAACATCAGCATGTTTAGGATGAGGTCGTTGACGCGGGCCAGGTTCCGCTGAACGATGGGCCAGGAGCCCTTGGCCTTGGCCAAGTCCTCGGCCTTCAGGCCCATCTCCACGACGTCCATCCCGGCCACCAGCGCCTGGAGGATGTTCTTGATGTGGTGGGACAGGAACGCCACCGTCTCGCCGATGGCGGCCAGGCGTTCGGACTGCACGGCCGACTCGTAGAACCAGACGTTCTCCACCGCCAGGCCCGTCTGATATCCCACGGCCGTCAGCAGGCGGAGCTGCTCGGTGGAGTAGGTCTGGTCGGACACGCTGCAATCGATGTGGATGATGCCCAGGATCTTCTCCCGCCCCTTGATCGGCACGCAGATGGCGGAGCGGATGCCGTAGTCGTGGACGCTCTTGCCGGCGGTGAAGCGCTTGTCGCTCATCGCGTTGGAACTGAGCACGCCGATCTGGCGGGTGATGACCTCGTTGATGATGGTGCGGGAGATGGGGATGCGCTTGTCGGTGGAGCCTTCCGGTATCTGGCTGGCCCGGACGGTCAGGCGGTCGAGCTTGTCGACCAGCATGATGTAGCCGCGGTCGGCCTTGAGCACCTCCATGACCCTCTCCAGCGTGTGCTGGAGCAGGGCGTCGACGTCCAGGAGCGAGCCGACCTCGCCGATGAGGTTGTAGAGGATGCGCAGATTGTCGATCGCCCGCGCCCCGGCCTCGGGGGTGGGAATGATGATGGAATCTTCGTTGCTGGGAATCGTGGCGACGATGGAGGCGTCGACCAGCCGGCCGTCGGAGTCCACGTCCACTGGCGGCAAGACGGGCTGGCCGCTGGTGCCGAAGATCAGCACCGACCCGCCGCAGCGAATCTTGTCGCCGCGCTTCAGCCGCATGGGCTTGAGGAGGCGCGAGCCGTTGAGGTACGTGCCGTTGGCCGAACCGAGGTCCTCCAGGATCCAGCTTGTGCCATCGGGGATGATCTTGGCGTGGTTGCGAGAGATCGTTCCGTCGGTCAGCCCGACAGTGCGGCTGTGGCGGCCGATGAGGTTCTCGCCCTCCAGAAGATTAAACTTCCGGCCTTTGTCCGGCCCCTGCATGACTTGAATCGTCGGCACGATAGGACCTCAATGCGTTGAGCGATTTGCAGTCCGCCTTCCCGGCACCTCTCCAGATGCCTTCAGGCCACCTGCACGCCCTCCCCAGTGACTCTAGAAGCGGACCACCCTTCCGTGAGTTGATACAACAACTCCATAAAAATCGTCGGCTTACCCGACGGATATAGCTCTATCATAACGCCTTTCCAGGAGTTCCGTCAATTCCTAATTTGCCCCCTATTATCCGTGGACGGTGAATTTTGGATGGTTCAGACCCCGCCGCCGATCAGGAAGGGATTGCTTCGCCGTTCATGCCCCACTGTCGTCGCCGGTCCATGGCCGGGCAGGACAGCCGTGGTATCCGGCAGGGAGAGCAGATGGGTCCGGATATTGGCCAAAAGTGCGACTTCCGAAGCCCCGGGGATATCGGTCCGCCCGATGCTGCCGGTGAATAGCGCATCGCCGGCGAGCACGACGCGGGCCTGGGCGCAGTAGTAGCTCAGGCTGCCGGGGGAGTGGCCGGAGGTGTCCAGGACCTGCCAGGCCAGGTCCTCCATCATCAGGATCTGGCCGGCTTGCAGCAGCTCGTCGGCCGCCCCGGCGGTGACGTTGAAGCCGAAAGTCGCCGAGAGATTCTTGGCCGGGTCGGTCAGCATGGCCTCGTCGCCCGCCGGGCAGCACAGCCGCGCGGCCGGGAAGGCGGCCTTCAGTTCGTTCACTCCGGCGATGTGGTCCCCGTGGCCGTGGGTCAGGAGGATGCGCGTCGGGGTTGGACCCTGGCGGCGGAGGACGTCGAGCAGGTCGTCCAGCCCCCAGGCCGGATCGACCACCCAGCTTTCCCGCCCGCCGCGGAGCAGATAGGTGTTCGTCTCCAGCGGGCCGGTGATGAAGGCATCGATCCTCAGCGGGGCGGGGGTCATTGCGGCTAGCGCAGGTGGCTGCGGATGAGCTGGGCGACGTCGCAGTCGCCGGTTTCGGTGGCGACCAGACCGACGATTTTGCGCTCGCGGTTGGCGGTTTCGGCGCTGTCGCTGGCGTGGGCGCCGTTGCGCATCAGGTCGCGGCCGAAGTCGCTGCGGACCGTGCCCGGCTCGGCCTTCAGCGGGTCGGTGGAGCCCAGCACCGTGCGGATGCGGTCGATGGCGTCGGGGCCTTCGTAGAGCATGGCCAGGCACTTGGTCTTGCCGGGGGCGTTCTTGTCGGCCGGATCGATGGCGTCCTCGGGATTCACGCCCGTCATGTACTCGACGATGCGGTTGAACTCCGCGGTGGCGTTTCGCTCCGCCAGGCGGTCGGCCAGGGCCTCGGCGTCGGCCATGGTGAAGGGGAAGCTGAAGGCGTCGTGCAGGCGTTGGAAGACCTCCCGCGTGACGTTGCCCTTCAGGCGGGAGACGAACAGGGCCTTCAGCGGCCCGTAGAATTCCTCGCCCTGGGCGACGGTCATGTTGAACAGCTTCACGCCGACGATCCGCAAGCCGGTGAGGCTGAAGGTGTCGATGATGTTTCCCGGCCGGCGGCTGGGGCGGTAGAAGTTGTCGGGCTTGAGCATCACCAGCGAGACCTGGACGTTGGGCTGATCGTACTTGATCCGCCCGGCCAGCACGCCGCCGTCGGAGGTGGCGTAGTCGGCGAAGAGCTTCAGGTGCTTGTCGTTCAGCTTGGGGTCCGGGCAGGTGATGGCGGCCGGCTCGAAGTAGCGGATCTTGCCCGTCTCGTCGCGGAGGAAGTCGCCGTAGGTGCCGCGGATTGTGTCGCCCACCGGCTGCTCGGTGAAGCCGCCGATGACGTCATCCTTGAGGTGTCGCACGGCGTTGGGTCCGCGGAACACCAGCAGCAGGCAGCGGGGCAGGTAGCCCCAGGGGTTCTTGGGGCGGAGGTTTTCGTCCAGGTACTTGTGCCAGGCCGCCCGAAGCGTCGGATCGGTGTCCGAGGGGCAGACGACCTGCTTGTAGGCGTCCACGAAGGCGTCGGAGAACACGTACATCCTGGCGGCCACGAAGTCCAAGCGGGCGTGTGCCAGCAACCGGCCGATGATGCCTCCCGTGCGGCTCTTGTAGAGGCTGTAAGGGGTAATCAGGGCGTAGGCCAGTTGGTCGGTCATATCGGCGTCTCCCGGGCGCGTGTCTTGTTGAGTCTGCGGACGTTCACCAAGGGTCGGCAGGATATCACAATGCCCCGGGGGCGACAAGGCCGGAAACCAGCGCGTCGAATTCCCGGCCATCGGGCCATGGAAGAATCTTTGACTTGCCCGTACGGGCATTTATAATCACGCCGATACGATGACCCCCTCTGCGAGAAGGCGATGATGGATCATCCCGGCCGCGGCATTCATCGGCGGTGGATGCTGGTGGGGATTGCGGCGGTTTTAACAGCCGCAAGCGGGCAAAGTCTTGCCGCCGAGTACCTCCACAGCGACGTTTTTCTCTCCGGCCGGGAAATCCTTTCCTTCACCGACGCCGGCACGCCCGTCACGGTCGTTTTAGAGAATTTTCAACTGACGGCGGGGGATCGGACGATCAGCGGGCGCGACGCGGTCTTGTGGATCCGGACCCGCATGGACGGCGCCGTCCCGCGGCACGACATTACGGTGTACGTGGAAGGCCAGGGACGCATCGCCGAACCGGGAGGCATCACGACGGATGAAACGCTGGTGGTGACGCTGCGGACCGATGGCCGAATCCGCACCACCCGGGAGGTGGTGTCGCGGGACCTGAAGGACTTCCCCCTCTACCAGCGGGCGGTGGCGGCCCGGCGGTCGGAGGAATCGCCGAGCGAGCTACGGTCGCTCGCTAGCGCGCCGGCGACATCGGCCGCGACGACGACCGCCGCGGCAGCTCCGACGACAGAGGCGGCCAATCCGCCGCGCAAACCGCATCCGCAGCCGCCTCCTCCCCCGGCGCAGACCATCGACTTTCACTACGACCGGCTTAGCTCGCAGGAGCTGCCCATAGGTCCGGACCGCCAGGTGATGCGGGCGACGGTCCTCCGCGGGCACGTCCGCATCACCCGGGGCGATCCCGACAGCATGCAGTTCATGGAACTCCGCAGCGACGTGGCGGTGGTGTTTACCCGCAAACTCCGGCCCGATGAGCAAACCGCCGAACGGCGCCGCGTCGTTGGCGGCATGGGCTTGTCCCTGGGGGAGGGCAACGTGGTCGTCGAGGGTGTCTATCTGGACGGCGACGTGGTGATCACGCGCGGGGAGCGCACCTTCCGCGGGCCGACGGCCTATTACGACTTTACCACCGATCGGTCCGTCATGCCCCACGTGGTCTTCCACAGTGTCCAGGAGCAACGGAACATCCCCATCTACGTGCGGGCCCAGGAGGCCCGGATGCTGTCCGCCCGCGAGGTGTACTTCCGCCACGCCGAGGTTTCCACCAGCGAGTTCTACACCCCCTCCTACCACATCGGCGCCAGCGACGTCTATCTGATGGACAGGGCCCCCTACGACGAGAACGGTCAGCGTCTGGGCCCGCCCAAGTGGGAAGCCGAAATGCGGAACACCACGTTCAACGTGGCTTCCGTCCCGTTCCTCTATTGGCCCTACGAGAAGGCCGACTTCAGCCAGGAGCACACCGCCTTGCGAAGGGCGTCGTTCGGGCGCCAGGGCCACTTTGGCTGGGGCGGCGAGACGGAGTGGGACCTGTTTCGCTTGTTGGGGCTGATCCGCCCGGAAGGCTTCCGCGGCCAGCTGGACCTGAATATTTTCGAGCACAGCGACGTGGTCGGCGTGAACGTCAAGTATGACCGTCCCACCTACAGCGGATACTGGATGGCCTACGGCGTGTATGATCGCAAGGCCCAGGACGACTTCGGCACGGAGCGCGACAACATTCCCGCCCCCACGGATCGAGGCAGGCTGCTGATACGCCACAAGCAGCTGCTGCCGCAGGATTGGGAACTCCAAGCCGAGCTGAGCTACATCTGCGACCGGAACTTCCTGGAGACGTACTTCCCCACCGAGTTCTTCTCCGGTAAGGAGCAGGAGACGCTGCTGTACGCCAAGAAGCAGCGGGACAACTGGGCCTTGACGGGACTGCTCCAGTATCGTCTCAACCGCTTCGAGACGCAGACGGAATCCTGGCCGGAAGCGGCCGGGTACCTCATCGGCCAGCCGCTGGTGGACGACAAGCTGACGTACTTCGGGGAGGCCCGCGCGGGCGCCAAGCGCTGGCGGCCGGACGACGCGGACGCCAACGACGAGGCCAGCAATGTCCTGGCCCGTCTGGACACGCGCGACGAAGTGGACTACCCCCTGCACTTAGGCCCGCTGAACCTGGTGTCGTACGCCACCGGCCGGGCGACGTACTGGAGCGACACGCTCGACGCCAACAGCAAGTTCCGGCCCTACGGGCAGATCGGCCAGCGCATCAATACGCACTTCTGGCAGGTGTTTGACAACGTCTCCAGCCAGATGTGGGACCTCAAGGGTCTCAAGCACATCATCACGCCCGAGGCCACGGTGTTTGCCTCCGACGACGGCGGCGTCAACCCCGACGAGCTGTACCCGCTGGACCCCGGCATCGAAGAGCACCTCTTCCGCCTGGGCGGCGGCAGCGCCGGCGTGTTCCAACGCCTTCAGACCAAGCGGTGGGTCGACGGCAACGAACAGGTCGTGGACTGGATGAAGCTCAACCTGGCGATGGGGTTCTTCAGCCAGGGCGGAGGACAAGATCCGAATTTCATAATGACCAGCGGCGGGGACTTCTTCTGGTATCGGCCGGAGTACAGCCTGCCGCGCAACTTCTTCAACGGCGAGTACGATTGGCAAATCTCCGACTCCACCTCGCTGCTGTCGAACTTCAACTACGACACCGACCGCAAGGTGCTGGCCCAGTCCAACGTGGGCGTGGCCGTGTCGCGCGATCCGCGCGTGCGGTACTACGCCGGATGGCGGTACCTCAAAGACGTGGATAGCTCGCTGCTGACCTTCGGCGTCAACTACCAGCTCACCCGCAAGTACTCCGTCAGCTTCTTTGAGCAGTACGACACGAAATTCAAAGGCGGCGACAACGTGGCGACCACGGTGACCTTCATCCGCCAGTTCCCCCGCTGGTACGCCGGCGTCACGGCCACCTACGTCAAGGGCCAGGATACCGGCGACAACGTCGCCCTCATGCTGGTCCTGTGGCCTGAAGGCATCCCCGAAGCCCGCCTGGGCAGCTCAGCCGTCTCCCTGCTGGGCAGCAGCAACAAGAACTAACGAGCCCTGTCCTCCGAAGCGGCGCAGCCGCAAAGGAGAATCGCGATTGTCGCTCTGGATGAGTTGAGAATTATCTGGGGGTCGCAGGTGCGTTGCTGGCAGACGGGGCGGCCGGGGGAGCAGCGGCAGCGTTGAAGAACTCCACGACGCGGGGCATGAACGCCTCGAACGTGGGATATTTGCTCCGCTCCCGTTCGTACTGGCCCAGCAGATCGACCAGACCCGGCATCCAGACGAATCCCTGGTCTACTTCTTTCGTCGTGGCTGCCTTGGCCGCGGCGGGGCCTTCGTACCGTTGAATCTGCCGGATCACGCTGGCGCGCACTAGGGATTCCTTGATCATGATCTGCCAGGTTTTGTAAGCCATTTGCGACATTCGCTGGCGATGGATCTGAAAGAGCGCCCCTCCGGCCTTGCTGAGCTGAGGAGCCCACTTGTCCACCAGGGGATTGACGTAGGAATGCGTGAACTCATGCACCACCGTGGGCATGACGGCCTTGCCGAAAATAGGAATGCCTTGGTTGTCGACGGTCCAGACGCCCAGGATGCAGTAGAGGTCCCACTGTCCCTGTCTCTCCACGTGCGGTCCATAGCACATGGGGCCGTTGAGCATGCCCAGCACGAGATGGAAACGGCAGCCTTGCCGCATTCCGAAGAACGAATCGAACCAATCCAGATGGGCCTGCTCGGCCAGCAGTTGCCTCATGCGGCTGACGGATTGCTGGTAGAGCGCCTGATGTGCGTCGAAGAACGATTGAAACCCGCTGGCGGCGGCGAAGTCTTTGGCCTGACTAAGGAAGGTCTCGAAAGTGTCGGACTGCCAGCGGCCATCCAAACCTTCCGGCCATGGCTGCAAGGGGAGGATCGGTTCAAAATTTGCGACATCCTTCAGATGGACGGCCAGGCTCATGGGTGCGTCATAAGCTACCCCGTGTTGCGCTCGCATCTGCCTGGCCGTTTGCACCACCGCGTGGTCCTTGAAGGCGGCGAAGTGGTCGTCCACATCCTTGGCGTAGCCGGGCACCTTGGTCTGGTTGTATTCGGGGTTGCCGACCAGCCGGAAGATAATCGAGAGCAACTCGACCTGCGGATCGACGGTCACGTCGATGGTGGGGCGGCTGGCGGGTTTTGTCTGGGTCTGGCCCCAGGCCGACGAAATGCCGATGGCGGCCATCAGGGTGGTCGCGACGATAATGCGCGATTCGAGCTTTGCCATTGGCGATTGTCCCTAGGGTACGACCTGCACAGTGCTCCACTCTTCGTACAGCAGCGAGTACACCAGCTCGATGTCCGGATCGGCCAGGCGGATGCAGCCCAGCGAGGCGGCCTTGCCGATGCTGGCCGGGTCGTTGGTCCCGTGCAGGCCGTAGCCGTCGCAGGCGGCCGTATTGGCGTCGGTGCCGACCAGGCCGATCCAGTACCCCGACTTGCCCAGCGGATAGTTGGGGTCGCCCGGCCGCAGCGGCTGATGGATCGTGCTGCTGGGCGGGGGGTACCAGGTGGCGTTGATCATCTTCTTGCCCACCCCGACCTTCCAGGCCCCCACGGGCGTGGCGCCGTTGGCGCCCAGGCCGACCTTCACCCGCTTGACGAAGACTTTTTCCATGGCGTCGCGCTGGAGGTACAGGTCAAGGGTGAAACGGTTCTTGCCGACCACGGCGTGGAAGGGGCCCTGGATCATTTTGGCCGTTTGGCCCGCGCGAATGGCGGTGCTGTGCGCCAGGCCGTTGATCTTCAAAATAAGCTGAGCCGGCACGTGAAGCTTTAGTTTGCGCTCGACGGTATTGATGGTGTCGCCGGAGACGAAGGTGTATTGGAAGGTGTAGGGATCCCCGTCGAAGAATTTTTCGGAAAACAGCGTCTCCTCCGCCAGGCGTGTGGCGGCGGCGCGGGCCTCGTCGGCCTCGGCCTCGCTCAGCGTGCCGGAGAAGATGGCCGCCGACAGGGCGCGGCGGGCCTCGATGGTCTTGCCGGCCTTCATCAACTCCAGCCCTTGCTGAAGCGTCGCGCTGGCGGAGGCTGACGGCGCCGAGGCGGCCGCCGCGGCGACCTTCGGTGCGGCGGGGGTTGCCGAGGGGGCGCGCTCCTCCGTGGCGGCCAGGGGGCCTTTGGCTGGGACCTGGACCCCAACCGGCCCGGCCTGCTCTTGGGGCAACGGCGACTTGGCGAGCGGTTTCCACGGCCCGTAGGTCAATTCCAGATACACGCCCGCCGCAACCAGCACCGCGATCACCACGGCTGTCCAGATCCGTCTGTTCCTTGTTTTCACGCCTGGGGCTCCTTGGGGGCGCCGAATCGCCCGCCTATTTAATGATGATGCTCGAAACGCAGCACGTCCTGGTCCGTGACCAGGATGTCGAGTGGATGATCCTCCCCGCCGATGGGCAGTTCGTCAACCACCTGTTCGGCGAATCCCAGCCCGCAATCGATCACCTGCAATTGCGGCGAGGCCAGGAAGCGGTCGTAAAATCCCCCGCCGCGTCCCAGCCGATGCCCTCGGCGGTCGAAGGCCAGCGCCGGTGCGATGACCAGGTCGATCTCCTCCAGCGGCCAGGGCTGGCTGTGCCGCGGATGGCGGATGCCGAAGTGCGGCGGCGTGAGGTCCTCGTCAGCCAGCGAGCGGCAGATGACCGGGATCATCCGCCACTTCAGCCAGAAAACCTGAGGCACCAAGACCGCCTTGCCGTCCTGCCAGGCGGCCTGGAACAGGGGGACGACGTCCACCTCGCCGGGTATCGGTACGTAGAGCATCACCGCCCGCGCCGAGCGGAACTCCTCCAGGGCCAGCACGGCCTGGCAGGCCCGGCGGCTTTTGGCCGCGGCCACGTCCGGTGGCATTGCCTCCAGGGCGGCCTGCATTTTTTTACGCATCGCCCTTTTCACGTTTTTTCGCCTTTGTGCGCCTCGCGGAGCTGGCGGACGTATTCCAGGTACGCGGCGATGTGCTTTTCGTAGCCGCGGTCGGTGGGATGGTAATAGCTTTTGTCCACGCCGAGGTAATCCTGATCGGGGCTGACGCCGCCTTCATACTTGTGGCTGTACTGGTAGCCCTTGCCGTAGCCGAACTGTTCCGCCATGCCGGGGTGGGGGGCGTTGCGGAGGTGCTTGGGCACCGGCAACGTGCGGTTGTTCTTCACGTCGTCCATGGCGGAAGCGACGGCCATGTAGGAGGCGTTGGACTTTGGCGCGCACGCCATGTAGATGGCCGCCTGGGCCAGGGTGATCTGGCATTCGGGCATGCCGATCTTGTCGGTGATGTCGAAGGCGGCCGCGGCCACGGAGATCGCCCGCGGGTCGGCGTTGCCGACGTCCTCGCTGGCCAGGATGGCGATGCGGCGGGCGATGAAGCGCGGGTCTTCGCCGGCGGCCAGCATGCGGGCCAGCCAGTACACCGTCGCGTCGGGGTCGCTGCCGCGCATGGACTTGATGAACGCGCTGGCCGCGTCGTAGTGCATGTCCCCGGCCATGTCGTACTGGATGGCCTTGGCCTGGATGGACTCCTGCGCGACGGCCAAGTCGAAAACGATTTTCCCGCGGCCTTTCTTCTTGCGAAGCTGGCTGAGCACGCCCACCTCCAGGGCCGTCAGGGCTCTGCGGGCGTCGCCGTCGCTGATGGTGGCCAGGTGGTTCAGGGCCTCGTCGGAAATCTGCACGTCGTGCCGCCCCAGGCCGCGGTCCTTGTCCGCCAGGGCGCGGCGGAGCAGCGTGACGATCTGCTCTTCGGTCAGCGGGGCGAACTGGAAAATCGTCGAGCGCGACAGCAGCGGGGAGTTGATGGTGAAAAAAGGGTTCTCGGTGGTCGCCCCGATGAGGATGATGACGCCGCTTTCCACGTCGTCCAGCAGCACGTCCTGCTGGGCGCGGTTGAAGCGGTGCAGCTCGTCCATGAACAGGACGGTGCGCTTGCCGCTGGCGGCCAGGGTAGCCCGGGCCTCGTCGATGACCGCCCGGACGTCCTTGACGGTGGACGAGGCGCCGTGGAGCATGAAGAAGCGGTAGCCGCCCTGCTGGGCGATGACGTGGGCCAGGGTGGTCTTGCCCGTGCCTGGCGGCCCGTGGAACACCAGCGACGCCAGCCGCCCGGCCTCCAGCATCCGCCGAAGCATGCGCCCCGGGCCGAGGAACTCCTCCTGCCCGACCATTTCGTCCACCGTCCGCGGCCTCATCCGCACCGGCAGGGGGGCGTTGGCGGCGACGGCCTGGTCCTCGGTTTTTCGAAAAAGGTCCATTCGGCGAACTTGTCCTTCGGTCCGGCATTATAAAGGATAACACCCACGTCGCCGCTGTGGTAGAATCCCGGTTTATCGCCCGGGACGGCGTGCACAGCCGCCTACCGCCTCGGTGCCTGGGTCATTGGAGACAAACCTATGTGTGGCATCGTGGGGTACATCGGCCCCAAACCGGCCTGCGACGTGCTGATCGAAGGGCTGAAGCGCCTGGAGTACCGAGGCTACGACTCCTCCGGCATCTGCGTCTTCTATAAGGATAAGCTGCACATCGCCAAAAGCCCCGGGCGGATCAGCGAAATGGAAAAAAAGATCGCCGGCGATGTGGCGATACACACCGGCACGGTCGGCATCGCCCACACGCGCTGGGCCACGCACGGGGAACCCAGCGAGGCCAACGCCCACCCGCATTGCGACGGCTCGCAGCGCATCGCGCTGGTGCACAACGGCATTATCGAGAACTACGCGCCCCTCAAGCAGTTTCTCCAGGGCAAGGGGTACGTCTTCCGCAGCGAGACGGACACCGAGGTGCTCGCGCAGCTCGTCGGCCGATTCTACCAGGACGGGGCCGGGACGCTGGAAGAGGCGGTGCGGATGGCCCTGCGGGAAGTCAGCGGGACGTACGGCATCGCGGTGATGAGCGCCTCCGAGCCGGACAAGCTGGTGGTGGCCCGCAAGGGCAGCCCGTTGATCGTGGGCGTGGGCAGCGGGGAGTACATCGTCGCCTCCGACGCCTCCGCCGTCATCGAGCATACCACCAACGTCATTTATCTCAACGACAACGAACTGGCCGTCATCACCCGCGACAACATGCGGACGATGACGCTGGATAACGTGCCGGTCTCCAAGGAGATCGAGCAGATCGAGTGGTCGCTGGAGCAGATCGCCAAGGGCGGCCACGAGCATTTCATGATCAAGGAGATTTTCGAGCAGCCCGAAGCCGTGCGGACGTGCATGCGGGGCCGGCTGGACTTGCGCGATCACCGCATCCAGCTGGGCGGGCTGGAGCCGGTCATGTCGCAACTGGTCAAGATGCAGCGGCTGATCCTGACGGCCTGCGGGACGGCCTGGCACGCCGCGCTGGTGGGAGACTACCTGTTCGAGGATTTGGCGAGGATTCCCACCGAGGTGCAGTACGCCAGCGAGTTCCGCTACCGCAACCCCATCGTCGAGGAAGGCACGATGGTCATCGCGATCAGCCAGTCCGGCGAGACGGCCGACACGCTGGCGGCCCTGCGCGAGGCCAAGGACAAGGGGGCGATGTCGCTGGGCATCGTCAACGTGGTCGGCTCGACCGTGGCGCGGGAGACCGACGCCGGCATTTATCTGCACGCCGGGCCCGAGATCGGCGTGGCCTCCACCAAGGCCTTCACCTGCCAGCTGGTGGTGGAAACGATGCTCGCGCTGATGCTGGGGCGGCGGCGGTTCATGTCTCAGACCATGCTGGAGCACTACCTCCGCGAGCTGGATGCCATTCCCAACAAGATGGAGCGCGTCTTGGAAAAGGCCCAGGAGGTCAAGCAGATCGTCGACGAGTACGTCCAGCGCGACAACTGGCTGTTCCTGGGAAGAGGCTACAACTATCCCATCGCCCTGGAAGGGGCGCTGAAGCTCAAGGAGATCAGCTACATCCACGCCGAGGGATTGCCGGCGGCGGAGATGAAGCACGGGCCCATCGCGTTGATCCACGAGGGCATGCCCGTGGTGTTCCTGGCGCCGCGGTGCGCCACCTACGAGAAGATCATCAGCAACATCGAGGAAGTCCGCGCCCGCAACGGCCGGATCATCGCCGTGGCCACCGAGGGCAACGAGGACATCCGCCGCTACGCCGACGAAGTGGTGTACGTGCCGGACTGCCCCGTGCCGCTCCAGCCGCTGCTGACGGTGATTCCGCTGCAACTGCTGGCCTATTACGCCGCCGTCGCCCGCGGCTGCAACGTGGACAAACCCCGCAACCTGGCCAAGAGCGTCACGGTGGAGTGACCGCCGCACCGGCCGGGGCGGGGAAGTTTCTAACATGGCTGAGATGCGTCGCCTAACATCGTAACGATTTTGGGAGGACCGCACGCGTGCGGAAACCGCTGGGGTTTTCTGGAACCATCCATGACCGTTTGCCGGTCATCCTGAAGTACGCTGCCGGCGGCTCGGTACTGGACTTAGGATGCGTGGACGCCCGGCCCTGCCGCGAACCCTCGCGACAGCGCCTCAGCCGCCATAGTTTGTTCCGTCGCCTCTGCCAGGCCCATCCGGATACCCTGGGCGTTGACATCGACGCCGAGGGAGTCGAGGCCCTGCGGGCCATGGGGTATCAGGTGCGGCGCGAAGACGTGGAGACGATGGATTTGGGCCGGCAATTCGACACCATCGTGGCCGGGGAAATCATCGAACACGTGGAGAGCCCCGGGGCGTTCCTGCGGAACATACGCCGGCATCTGACGGACCGCGGCGTGCTGCTCCTCAGCTCGCCCAACCCGTTCCATGCCGGTCAGGGCTGGCGGATCTGGACGCGCGGCTACCCGCGCGTCCACGAAGGGCACGTGGGGTGGCATGACCCCATCACCCTGGCGCAATTGCTGCGACGCACGGGCTTGGAGCCTTTTGAGGCGTACTGGTACCAGCCTCACAGCTCCTGGCTGAAGACCTGGAAACGGTTGCTGCGTCCTTATTTCTCCAGCAACTTCCTGATTCTGGCCCGGCCTTACCGGGAGGGGGCCGGGGACGGCCTGCCCCTGCCGCCGCCAAAAACGCCGTGAAAATTGTTTTGACACGTCTTTTCCAAGAGTTATAGTAAACCGTCCGTCTTGTAGTCGCGGTAGCAGTGTACCCATTAGGCGAGCTGTTGTCTGTTGGCAGCCTGACGGCCGCTGATGGGCCGGAATGCTGCTGTAGCTCAGCCGGTAGAGCGCGTCCTTGGTAAGGACGAGGTCATGGGTCCGAATCCCATCAGCAGCTTTTTTTAAAGTGCGGTTGATGGGCCGACAGAAGCATACGCAGGGCGCCGATGCGCCCTTTCCGTTGGTAGGGAAAACAGTCGGGCGGGCCCGGCCGCGAGGCGAGCCGGAAAAACGTTGAATGATACCCAGGACTGAAACGGACTGGACCTAGGCAAGAGGAGCCACTCATGGCAAAGGAAGTGTTCGCAAGGACCAAGCCGCACGTCAACGTCGGGACGATCGGCCACGTGGACCACGGCAAGACCACGCTGACGGCGGCCATCACGAAGGTGCTGGAGGCCAAGGGCCTGGCAAAGTACAAGAGCTACGACGACATCGCCAAGGCGTCGGAATCGCAGGGTCGTCGCGACCCCACCAAGATTCTGACCATCGCCACCGCCCACGTGGAATACCAGTCGGATAAGCGCCACTACGCTCATGTGGACTGTCCCGGCCACGCCGACTACGTCAAGAATATGATCACCGGCGCCGCCCAGATGGACGGGGCGATCCTAGTGGTTTCCGCCGCCGACGGTCCGATGCCCCAGACGCGCGAGCACGTGCTGCTCGCCCGCCAGGTGAACGTGCCGGCGCTGGTGGTGTTCCTCAACAAGGTGGACCTCGTGGACGACCCGGAGCTGCTGGAACTGGTCGAGATGGAAGTCCGCGAACTGCTCAACAAGTACGAATTCGACGGCAACAAGGCGCCGGTCATCCGCGGCTCGGCCAGCAAGGCCCTGGCCGACCCCCTGGGAGATGCCGGCAAGCCCATCATGGAGCTGATCAAGGCGCTGGATGATTACATTCCCGAACCGGTCCGCGAGATCGACAAGCCTTTCCTGATGCCCGTGGAAGACGTGTTCTCCATCAAGGGCCGCGGCACCGTTGGCACAGGCCGCATCGAACGCGGCATCGTGAAGGTGGGCGATCAGGTGGAAATCGTCGGTCTGGGCGATACCCGCTCCACCACGGTCACCGGCGTGGAAATGTTCAACAAGACCCTCGACCAGGGCCAGGCCGGCGACAACGTGGGCTTGCTGCTCCGCGGCATCGAAAAGGACGAGCTGGAGCGAGGCATGGTCCTGGCCAAGCCCAAGAGCATCACCCCGCACCACAAGTTCGAGGGCGAAGTGTACGTGCTGACCAAGGAAGAGGGCGGCCGGCACAACCCCTTCTTCACCGGCTACCGTCCGCAGTTCTACTTCCGCACCACCGACGTGACCGGCACGATCAAGCTGCTGGGCGGGGCCGAAATGTGCATGCCCGGCGACAACGTGCGGATGGAAGTGGAACTGCTCAACACCAAGATCGCCATGGAAGAAGGCCTGCGGTTCGCCATCCGCGAGGGCGGACGGACCGTCGGGGCCGGCGTGGTCACCAAGGTTCTGGAGTAATCAGCGGTGGCTAAGTCTAAGTCCAGGGAATACGTTTGGCTTCAGTGCAGCGACTGTGGTGCGTTGAATTATCGCACCCAGGTGCGCGTCACCGGCGGTACGCCGAAACTGGAGCTTAAGAAATACTGTCCCAAAACGCGAACCCATACGGAGCACAAGCTCAAGAGGAAATAGCCTCGTCGCCCCTCAGCGCGGGCCGACGCGGCCGGACACGGCAGTAGCTCAACTGGCAGAGCAGCGGTCTCCAAAACCGCAGGTTGGAGGTTCGAGTCCCCCCTGCCGTGTTGGGGCGAGAGCCGAAAAGGGCCGCGAGAGGACCGCCGCCCCGTCGCAGGAACCGGTGAATTCCTGGTTGGATTGTTCGAGACGTGGGGGACCGTCGTCGCCGGGACGCCCCGGCGGTGTGAGGAATGCAAGGTACAAGGTTGCAGGACTAGAGAATAAGAAACGTAGGACACGTGCCGCTCTTTGAGATCTACAAACGTGGGCAGGGCAAGTACACGCGGCTGATGACGTTCATCGGTGGCATGGTGTTGGTGATGATCGGCGCCGCCTTGCTCAGCGAATACCTGACCGTCTTTAGCCTCAGCCCGGTGATCCGTTACGGCATCGCGACGGCGCTGGTGCTGGGCATGGCCGCCGTGATGTTCTGGGTCGTCAACCGGCCCACCTCGGCCGACTTCATGATCGCCACGGAAGGGGAAATGAAGAAAGTGTCCTGGTCCAGCCGTCGCGAGATCATCGGATCCACCCAGGTGGTCATCATCACCACGCTGATTCTCGCGATGATCCTGTTTACCGTGGACATATTGTTCACCAAGCTGTTCATGACCCTCAGGGTGCTGACCCTGGACTAGCGGGCCGGTCGACCGGACGCGCAACGGACAATCCGCACATGGCGAAACAATGGTACGTTTTGCGAGTGGCCTCCAATAAGGAGGAACAGGTGCGCGAAGCCCTGGAGCGCAAAGTAAAGATCGAGGGCCTGGAAGACCGCATCGGACGGATCATGGTTCCCACGGAACGGCGCCCCAGCCCCCGCGGCCGGGCAAGCAGCACCAAGAAGTTCGTCGAGCGAAAAATGTACCCCGGCTACGTCTTCATCGAGATGGAGCTGGGAGAAGACGGGCGGATCGGCGAGGAAGCCTGGTTCCTCATCCGCGAGACCACCGGCGTGGGCGACTTCATCGGATCGGCCGGCAAGCCCACCCCGATGCGCCAGGCCGACGTGGACAAGATGCTCATGCAGGTGGAAAAGGCCCAGGAAGGCGCCCCCCTGGCGGTGGAGTTCAAGAAGGGCGACGCCATGAAGATTAAGGAAGGCGCCTTCGAGAACTTCGAGGGGGTCGTCGATGAGGTGCTGGCGGACAAGGGCCTGGTGCGCGTGATTGTCACCATCTTTGGCCGGGCCACCCCGGTGGAGCTGGAATACTGGCAGGTGGAAAAATTGTAGTCGTCGGATGCCCTGAGAATTCAAAATGGCCAAGAAAATCGTCACCAAAATCAAGCTTCAAGCCCCCGGCGGCCAGGCGACCCCGGCCCCGCCGGTGGGTCCGGCCCTGGGGCAGCACAACATCAGTCCGGGTCAGTTCGTCTCACAGTTCAACGAGCGGACCAAGGAATACAACGGCATGCCCATCCCGGTGGAGATCACGGTCTATGCCGACCGGACCTTCAGCTTCATCATCAAGAGCCCTCCGGCGGCGGCGCTGCTGAAGGAAGCCGCCCAGGTCGCCAAGGGCTCCGGCGTGCCCAACAAGGAAAAAGTCGGGCAGGTGACCAAGGCGCAGGTGCGGGCCATCGCCCAGCGCAAGCTGGCCGACCTCAATGCCCATGACCTGGACCACGCCTGCCGCATCGTCGAAGGCACCGCCCGTAGCATGGGCATAACCGTCGTGGAGTAATACCGCCCCGGGCGAAGGAAAGCGAAGGAAGCAAAAAAAGCCCCGCCAGACCACGGGCGAAAAACGTGGGAGTCCCCCCAGGGACGCCAAGGAGTCGTCAATGCCGAAAGTCCGAAGCAAACGATATCGCCAGTGCCTGCCCAAGGTTCCCAAAGGCAAGCTTCCCGTGGCCGAGGCGGTCAAGGTCCTCAAGGGCTTTCCGCCAACTAAGTTCGACGCGACGGTGGACATCGTCATGCACCTGGGCGTCGATATCAAGCAGGCCGAGCAGGCCCTGCGCGGCTCGGTGAGCCTGCCGCACGGCATCGGCGTCAGCAAGAAGGTCATCGCCTTCTGCGACGGCGAGGACGTTGCCCGTGCCAAGGCCGCCGGGGCCATCGAGGCCGGCAGCGACGAGTTGGTCAAGAAAATCACCGACGGATGGATGGACTTCGACGTGGCCATCGCCACCCCCACCATGATGCGCAACGTCTCCAAGCTGGGGCGAATTCTCGGCCCCCAGGGCAAGATGCCTTCGCCCAAGTCCGGTACGGTCGTGACCGACATTCCCACGGCCGTGAAGGAATACGCTGCCGGCAAGGTGGAATTCCGCACCGACGACGGCGGGAACATTCATGCCCCCGTCGGCAAGGTGAGTTTCGAGGAAACCCAGTTGGCCCAGAACATCGAGGCGTTCATCGGCCACATCAAGCGGCTCAAGCCGCCGACCGCGAAGGGAACGTATATCAAGAAGGCCTGCCTGTCGGCGGCGATGTCCCCGTCGGTCCGGCTGGACGTCGAATAAGCGAAAAAGCTTCGGAAGGTGTCCTTATGAGTAAACCGGTCAAGGAACTGCTTCGCAAGGAACTGGCCGCTCGCATGGAGGGCATCAGCTCTCTGGCGGTGGTCGGCTTTTCGGGCGTGGACGCGATCGCCACCAACGCGATCCGCAAGCGCCTGCGTCGCAAGAACATCACGTTGCGGGTGGTGAAGAATTCCATCGCCCGCCAGGCATTCCAGTCGCTGGGCCTGGCCGCCGCGGCTGAACTGCTGGACGGTCCCTGCGCCATCGCCTATGCCCCCGACGGCGTGGTGGGCGTGGTCCGCGAGTTGCTGGAGATCGGCAAGGAGTCGCCGAACCTGACCGTCAAGGCCGCGTACATGGAGGGGGACATCTTCGGAGCAGCGCGGATCAAGGAACTGAGCCTGTATCCCACGCGCGACGAGGCCATCGCCCTGGTGGTGGCGGCGGCCGTCGGTCCGGCCCGCAAGCTGGCCGCCTGCCTGATGGGCCCGGCCCGGAAATTGGCGGGCGTCATCAAGGCCGTCGAAGAAAAAGCCAAGAATGCCGCCCCAGCGCCTTCGCCGGAAGCGGCTTGAAGCACGAAAACTAGAAAAATGTCCGGCCGCGGATTGGTCCCGACTTGTCGGGATTAAATGGATGCCAACGGGGCGTCCGCCTATCAGGCCGGTTGGTTACGTAAGAACTGGAGTGTGGAACAATGTCGGAAGCGACGACACAAGCTGCCAAGGAATTCGCAGCCCCAATCAAGCAACTGGGAGACACGATCGTCAAGCTCTCCCTGAAGGACGCGGTCGACCTGGCCGCCTACCTGAAAGAAGCCTACGGCATCGAGCCGGCCGCCAGCGCTGTGATGGCCGCGGCCGGTCCTGCCGCCGCCGCCCCGGTCGTTGAGGAAAAGACCGCTTTTGACGTCATCCTCAGCGCACCGCCGCCGGCGGACAAGAAGCTGTCGGTGATCAAGGCCGTCCGCGCCATGACCAACCTGGCCCTGACCGAGGCCAAGGCGCTGGTGGAAGGCGCCCCCAAGCCGGTCAAGACCGGCGTGTCCAAGGACGACGCCACGGCGGCCAAGAAGGCGCTGGAAGACGCCGGCGCTACCGTCGAGGTGAAGTAATCCGGGCCGCAAACGCATGGGCTGCTTCAACCCGCCGCTGAGGGCCAAGCAGCCAGAGCGATCGAAGTGAAACAAACGAAGAATCTACCTGCCGGTAGGCAGGTTCGAGTTCGTAGAACCGGACACAACTTATTGTCGAGGGCATTTTCATGCTCCAGATGAACCGAGTGCGGGACTTTTCCAAGGTCGGCGACGGTGCGCCGATCCCCAACCTCATCGACATCCAGACCGAAGGCTACGCGCGGTTTATCCAGGCCGACGCCGATCCGGCGAAGCGCAAGAACGAAGGCCTGGAAGGGCTGCTGCGGGAAGTGTTTCCCATCGTCAGCTACGACGGGAAGACCCAGTTGGAGTACATCTCCTACGAGCTGGGCGAGCCGCGGTACAACCCCCAGGAATGCCGCGACCTGCGGCTGACCTACGGGATGCCCTTTCGCATCCGCTGCCGGCTGGTCCGCAAGGAAGCCAAGGACGTCGTCGAGGAGGCCATCTACATCGGCGAGATCCCCATCATGATCGGCGGGGGGGAGTTCATCATCAACGGCGCCGAGCGGGTCATCGTCTCCCAGTTGCACCGCAGCCCCGGCGTGGACTTCAGCGTGGCGATGGAGGAATCCGACCGCCCGCTGCACTCGGCCCGCATCATCCCGGAGCGCGGAAGCTGGATCGAGATGGACGTCAACAAGAAGGAATTCCTGACGATCCGCATCGACCAGTCCGGCAAGATTCCGGTGACCACCTTCCTGCGGGCGATGGACGCCAAGTACGGCACCACCGCGGCCATCATCCGCGAGTTCTACGAGACCAAGACCGTGCCCGTCGATCAGCTCCAGCCGCAGATGCACGTGGTGGAAGCCATCGCGGACTCCGAAAGCGGCGAGGAAATCGTCCCGGCCGGCGGACAAATCGGCGACGCGCTGACGAAAATCGCCAGCTCGTCCACCAAGCGGGTCGAGGTTGTCCTGGCCGTGACCGACCCGCTGATCCTCAACACGCTGGCGGAAGACCCCGCCGACAGCCACGAGAACGCCCTGCTGCGGATCTACGCCCGCCTGCGCCCCGGCAACCCGCCGCAGATCGACAAGGCCAAGACCCTCTTCCAGGAAAAATTCTACGACGAGAACCGCTACCGCCTGGGCAAGGTGGGGCGGTTCCGCATCAACCGCAAATTCCACCAGGACGTCCCCCTTTCAGCCATGACGTTGCGGGTCGAGGACATGGTCAACACGATCAAGTACGTCCTCATGCTGCGGAGCGGCGAGGGCGTGGTGGACGACATCGACCACCTGGGCAACCGCCGTCTGCGGACCATCGACGAACTGGCCACCGACGAGCTGCGCAAAGGGTTCCTCAAGCTCCGTCGCACCGTGCAGGAGCGGTTGAGCCTCAGAGACCCCGCCGAGATGACCAAGATCGCCGAGCTGGTGAACTCCAAGAGCGTCTCCGCCAGCATTGACTACTTCTTCGGCCGCGGCGAGCTCAGCCAGGTCGTGGACCAGCAGAACCCCCTCAGCCAACTCACGCACGAGCGCCGGTTGTCGGCCCTGGGGCCGGGCGGATTGAACCGCAAGCGGGCGGGCTTTGAGGTCCGCGACGTGCACATCAGCCACTACGGGCGCATCTGCCCCATTGAGACGCCCGAAGGCAACAACATCGGCCTGATCAGCTCGCTGGCCATCTACGCCGGCGTGGACCAGTACGGTTTCCTGGTCACCCCGTACCGCAAGGTCAAGGGCGGCCGGGTGACCGACGAGGTCGTGTACCTCCGGGCCGACGAGGAAATGGAAAGCATCCTGGCGCCGCCGGACTCCCTCAAGAAAGACGGCAAGGTCTCCAACCGCCTGGCCGACGAGCACGTCCTGGCCCGCGCCCGAGGCGAGGTGAGCATCGTGCCCGGCGATCAGGTGGGCTACCTGGACATCTCGCCCAAGCAGACGGTGGGCGTTTCGGCGGCGCTGATCCCATTCCTGGAGCACGACGACGCCAACCGCGCGCTGATGGGCTCCAACATGCAGCGGCAGGCCGTGCCGATCCTTCGCACCCAGCCGCCCATCGTGGCCACGGGGCTGGAAAAGCCGGTGGCCGAGAACAGCTCCACGGTCATCCGCGCCCGCAAAGCCGGCGTGGTGACCTACGTGGACGCCCGGAGAGTCATCCTGGACGGCTCCGACGAATACGAGCTGCGCAAGTTCAACAAGCTCAACGAGCGGGCCTGCCTGAACCAGAAGCCCATCGTCCGCGAGGGCCAGCGGGTCCGGCGCGGCGAGATCATCGCCGACGGCTCGGGCACCTCTCGCGGCGAGCTGGCGCTGGGCAGCAACGTGCTGGTGGCCTTCATGCCGTTCGACGGCTACAACTTCGAGGACGCCATCGTGCTGTCCAGCCGGCTGGTCAAAGACGACACCTTCACCTCCGTTCACCTGGAGGAATACGAGGTGGAGATCCGCGAGACCAAGCTGGGGCGCGAGGAATTCACCCGCGACATTCCTAACGTCTCGGAGCGCGCCCTGCGCTACCTGGACGAGCGCGGCGTGGTCCGCGTCGGCACGCGCGTGGGACCCGGCGACATCCTGGTGGGCAAGGTGAGCCCCAAGTCCAAGAGCGAGCTGTCGCCCGAGGAAAAGCTGCTGCACGCGATCTTCGGGCGGGCCGGCGAGGACGTCAAGAACGACAGCCTGGAGCTGCCCGCCGGCGAAGAGGGCGTGGTCGTCGAAACCCGCCGCTTCAGCCGCCGCATCCACATGACCGACGAGCAGAAGACCGAGCTGAGCCGCTCGATCCGGGAATATCAGTCCGAGATGAACCGCCGAATGATCAAGATCTTCCGGCTGATGGTCGGCGAGATGAACGAGGTGCTGGGCGCCCCGATGGTGGACTCCTCCACGCGGCAGAAGGTCGCCCAGAGCGAAAGCGACACCGTGGTCATGGAGCAGATCGAGAGCTTCACGCTGCGGTGGGTCAAGACGACCCGGCCCGCCATTCGCCAGCAGGCCGAGGCCATTCACGCCCGCTACTGGCCGAGGCTGGAGGAAATCCGCAATGAGCGCGACCGCAAGGTCGAGCACATGAAGCGGGGCGACGAACTGCCCTCCGGCGTGCTGGAGATGGTCAAGGTGCGCGTCGCCACGAAGCGCCGGCTGGGCACGGGCGACAAGATGGCCGGCCGCCACGGCAACAAGGGCGTCATCGCACGCATCGTGGCCGAGGAGGACATGCCCTTCCTGCCCGACGGCACGCCGATCCAGATCGTCCTGAACCCCCTGGGCGTGCCCGGACGCATGAACTTGGGCCAGATTCTTGAGACTCACCTGGGCTGGGCCGCGGCCGTGCTGGGCTTCCAGGCCATCAGCCCCGTGTTCGACGGCGCGACCGAAGAGGAAATCCGCAACTGCCTGGCCGAAGCCAACGAGCATGTTCGCGCCCGCCGCCAGGAGTTGGAGGTGGTTCAGAAGGCCGGCACCACCGGCGAACTGCTGGTGGAAATGCCCACCGACGGCAAGTGCGTGCTGTACGACGGACGCACGGGCGAGCCGTTTGAGCAGAAGGTCACCGTGGGCTACATCTACATGAACAAGCTGCACCACCTGGTGGACGAGAAGATTCACGCCCGCGCCACCGGCCCGTACTCGCTGATCACGCAGCAGCCGCTGGGCGGCAAGGCCCGCACCGGCGGGCAGCGGTTCGGCGAGATGGAAGTCTGGGCCCTGGAGGCCTACGGCGCCAGCTACACGCTCCAGGAACTGCTGACGGTCAAGAGCGACGATGTGGAAGGCCGGACCAAGATCTACGAATCCATGGTCAAAGGCACCAACACGCTGGACGCCGGCACGCCGGTGAGCTTCGACGTGTTGTGCAACGAACTGCGCGGGCTGGGCCTGAACATCCAGCTCGAAAAGAAGCGCCTGATATAAGCGACACGTGACAAAAAGGTACGAACCGAAGAGACAGCCCACGTTTGCGGGCCTGACAATCGGAGCGACAGAAGCATGATTGAAAGCGTTTACGACCGGATCAATGACTACGGCTCGGTGAAGATCCAGTTGGCCAGCCCCAACGATATCCGGAGCTGGTCGTTCGGCGAGGTCAAGAAGCCCGAAACGATCAACTACCGCACGTACCGTCCGGAGAAGGACGGGCTGTTCTGTGAGCGGATCTTCGGGCCGGAGCGCGACTGGGAGTGCGCCTGCGGCAAGTACAAGGGCACCAAGCACAAGGGCATCATCTGCGACCGCTGCGGCGTGAAGGTGACGCACTCGCGCGTCCGCCGCAAGCGCATGGGCCACATCAACCTGGCCGCCCCCATCGTGCACATCTGGTTCTTCAAGGCCCTGCCCAGCCGGCTGGGCACGCTGCTGGACATGCGGGCCAGCGACCTGGAAAAGATCATCCTGTTCCAGGACTACGCGGTGACCGATCCGGGCCAGACGCCGCTGAAGCTGCGGCAGGTGCTGACGGAAGAGGAATACCGCGCCGCCTACGAAAAATACCGCGACGACTTCCGCGCCCAGATGGGCGCCGAGGCCATCAAGGTGCTGCTAGAGAAACTGGACCTCAACGAGCTGTGCAAGACCCTCCGCGAGGACCTCAAGAAGACCAACTCCAAGCAGAAGATCAAGGACCTGACCAAGCGGCTCCGGTTGGTGGAGTCCATCCGCACGTCCGGCAATCGGCCGGAGTGGATGGTGATGGAGGTCATCCCGGTGATTCCACCGGACCTCCGCCCCCTGGTGCTTCTGGACAGCGGCAACTTCGCCACCAGCGACCTGAACGACCTGTACCGCCGGATCATCAACCGCAACAACCGCCTCAAGAAGCTGATGGACCTCAACGCTCCCGAGGTCATCATTCGCAACGAAAAGCGCATGCTCCAGCAGGCGGTGGACGCGCTGTTCGACAACGGCCGCTGCCGCCGGCCCGTGCAGGGCACGGCCAATCGGCCGCTCAAGAGCCTCACCGACATGATCAAGGGCAAGCAGGGCCGCTTCCGCGAGAACCTGCTGGGCAAGCGCGTGGACTACTCCGGCCGGTCGGTGATCGTGATCGGCCCGGAACTGCGGCTGCACCAGTGCGGCCTGCCCAAGAAAATCGCCCTGGAGCTGTACCAGCCTTTCATCATCCGCAAGCTGAAGGACCGCGGGCTGGCGGACACGATCAAGTCGGCCAAGAAGATGCTGGAACGCCGTGAAAAGGAGATCTGGGACGTGCTGGAAGAGTGCATCTACCAGCACCCCGTGATGCTGAACCGCGCGCCCACGCTGCACCGCATGGGCATCCAGGCCTTCGAGCCGGTGCTGGTGGAAGGCAACGCCATCAAGATTCACCCGCTGGTCTGCAAGGGCTTCAACGCCGACTTCGACGGCGACATGATGGCCGTGCATCTGCCGCTGTCGGTGGAGGCCCAGGCCGAGGCCCACGTGCTGATGATGTCCACCAACAACATTTTCTCCCCAGCCAACGGGTCGCCCATCGCCATGCCCATGCAGGACATCGTGCTGGGCGTGTACTACCTGACGGCTGAGCAGGGAGCGGAGTTCGTCAAGGACGGCGTGCGGCGCGTCACGTTCACCGACGGCGAGCGCTACCCGGTCTATGCCAACACGCACGACGCGATTACGGCCTATCAGGTCGGCCGCATCGGCATCCACGCCAAGGTCGTCGTCCGCATCCATCCCGACAAGATGATCGTCGAGCAGGACCGCACCTGCAAGCCGGACCGGGACCGCGTGGTGACCACGGCCGGGCGATGCCTGTTCAACGACATCCTGCCCCACGCCATGGGTTTCTACAACTATCCCCTGGGCCAGAAGGGCGCCAGCGCCGTCATCAGCGACTGCTTCCAGTCGCTGGGCCGGTCCGCCACGCTGGACCTGCTGGACCGGATGAAGGAACTGGGCTTCTGCTACTCGACGTTGGCGGGACTTTCCTTCGGCATCCGCGACGCCAAGATTCCCGAGCGCAAGGCCACCATCCTGGCCGAATCCCAGGCCCGCGTGGACCGCATCGAGAGCGACTTCCAGGCCGACGCCATCACCGAGGGCGAGCGGAGCAACCAGATCGTGGACGTGTGGATTCACACCCGCGAGCAGATTACCCAGGAGCTGCTGGGGGCCCTGGAGCACGACCGGCGCGAGGACGATCCCAACTACCTCAACCCGGTGTGGCTGATGTTCCACTCCAACGCCCGCGGCAACATCGACCAGATTCGCCAGCTGGCCGGCATGCGCGGCCTGATGGTCAATCCCTCCGGCGAGATTATTGAGACGCCCATCAAGGCCAACTTCCGCGAGGGGCTGACGGTGCTGGAATATTTCGCCTCCACGCACGGCGCCCGCAAAGGTCTGGCCGACACGGCCCTCAAGACGGCCGACTCCGGCTACCTCACCCGCAAGCTGGCCGACGTGGCCCAGAACGTCATCGTCACCTGCCTGGACTGCGGCACGCTGAAAGGCATTCCCAAGAGCGCCGTGTACAAGGGCGAGCAGGTGGACGTGCCGCTGCGCGAGACCATCGTCGGCCGCGTCGCCCGCGAAAACATCGTCAATCCCATCACCGACAAGGTGATCGTCCGCGAGAATGAGATCATCGTCGAGGCCATGGCCAAGCAGATCGAAGAGCTGGGCATGGAGACGATCCGCGTCCGCAGCCCGCTGACCTGCGAAAGCCCCATGGGCGTCTGCGCCAAGTGCTACGGCGTGGACCTGTCCAGCGGCAAGCTGGTGGAGGAGGGGCTGGCCGTTGGCATCATCGCCGCCCAGTCGATCGGCGAGCCGGGCACGCAGCTGACCATGCGAACGTTCCACACCGGCGGCGTGGCCACCCGCGCCGTGGTGGAGAGCGAAATCCTGGCCACCGCGGCCGGCACCGTGCAGTTCCGCGACCTCAACGCCGTCGAGGTCAAGGCGGGCAAAGAAAAGCAGCTCCTGGTGCTGAAGCGCAACGGCGAGCTGGCCATCGTGGACGACAAGAACCGCGAGGTGGAAAAATACAAGGTGCCCTACGGCGCCACCGTTCTGGTGCCGGAAGGGGCCAAGGTCCGCCCCGGCGTGAAGCTGGTGATTTGGGACCCGCACCGCGTGCCCATCCTGGCCGAGGCCGCCGGCATCGTCCGCTTCCAGGACATCGAGGAAGGCGAGACCGTCCGCATCGAGGCCGACCGCGCCAAGGGTCCGACCTCCAAACGCTACGTGGTCATCGAGCACAAAGGCGAGAAGCACCCGCGGGTCGTCATCGAGGATAAGTCCGGTAAGATTCTGGACTTCCACTACCTGCCCGCCAAGGCCCGCGTCGAGGTGGAAGAGGGCGAAAGCGTCCTTCCGGGCGAGTTGCTGGCCCGCCAGCCGCGCGAGGTGATCGGCACGCAGGACATCACGGGGGGCCTACCGCGCGTGACGGAAGTGTTTGAGGCCCGCAAGCCCAAAGAGCCGGCCGCCATGGCCGAAATCTCCGGCCGCGTGGAACTGCGCACCGATAAGCGCCGCGGCAAGATGACCATCATCGTCCGCAGCGAATCGGGCATGGAAGGCGAGCACCACGTGCCGCACGACCGGCACCTGCTGGTGCACACCGGCGACTACGTGGAAGCGGGCGACCCGCTGACCGAAGGCCCGCTGGTGCCGCACGACATCCTGGCCATCCGCGGCGAAGAAGCCCTCCAGCAATACCTGCTCACCGAGGTGCTGGGCGTGTACCGCGGCGTCGGTCAGAGCATCAACGACAAGCACGTCGAGATCATCATCGGGCAGATGCTGCGGAAGGTCAAAGTGGAACAGGTGGGCGACAGCGCCCTGCTGCCTGGAGACGTGGTTGACAAGTTCCGCTTCCGCGAAGAGAATAGACGACTCGCCGAATCGCTGAAAGTCGTGGATAGCGGCGGCACGGAGCTGAACGCCGGCGAGGTGGCGTTGCGGTCCAAGGTGGAACAGCTCAACGCCGAGGCGGAAGCCCGCAAAGGCGAGCCGGCCAAGACGCGCCGGCCCAAGCCGGCCACGGCCAAGACGCTGCTGCTGGGCGTGACCAAGGCGAGCTTGCAGTCCGAGAGTTTCCTGTCGGCCGCCAGCTTCCAGGAAAGCACCAAGGTCTTCACCGAGGCGGCGCTGTCGGGCCGGATCGATGAACTTCGCGGCCTGAAGGAAAACGTCATCCTGGGCCACCTGATTCCGGCCGGGACGAGCTTCAAGCCGTACCTGGACATGAAGGTTAAGAAGCTGGTGGAGCTGGCCGAGCTGGCCGGTCCGCCCAAAGAAGAACTGACCGAATCGGAGATTACGCAAGCCGTGCAGCAGGCGCTGACCGGACAGAGTTAAGAGGACCACGATGCCGACAATCAATCAACTGGTGCGTCATCCGCGGCGGGTGCAGAAGGCCAAGAAGAAAAACGTGGCCCTGGATTCCTGTCCGCAGAAGCGAGGCGTGTGCCTGCTGGTCAAGACCGTCACGCCCAAGAAGCCCAACTCGGCGCTGCGGAAGGTGGCCCGCGTTCGGCTGAGCAACGGCAAAGAAGTCACGGCGTATATTCCGGGCATCGACCACAACCTTCAGGAGCACAGCATCGTGCTGGTGCGCGGCGGCCGCGTGCGCGACCTGCCCGGCGTGCGGTACCACATTATCCGCGGCACGCTGGACGCCCTGGGCGTCGCCAACCGCAAGCAAAGCCGCAGCAAGTACGGGGCCAAGAGGCCCAAGTAAGCCGCCGTGGGGCGGACCTAAACCTACGAGAACCCGTCGAAACAGCGGGCGTGGAAACGCAACATGGCATTCAAGAAGTTCACGGCCTCGACTGAAACGCTGGTGCCGGACAGCCGGTTCGGCAGCATGCTGGTCAGCAAGTTCATCAACAACATCATGTGGGACGGCAAGAAGTCCGTGGCCACGCGGGTGTTCTACGGAGCGATGGACATCATCGCCGAGAAGGTCAAGGACGTCCCGCCGCTGGAAGTGTTCGAGAAGGCCGTGCAGAACGTCAAACCGCTCATCGAAGTCCGGTCCAAGCGGATCGGCGGCGCCAATTACCAGGTGCCGATGCAGGTCAGCTCCAAGCGGCAACTGTCGCTGGCGATCCGCTGGCTCCGCGACGCCATCCGAGCCGGCAAGGGATCGGCGACGGCGGGGCGGCTGGCCACTGAACTGATGAGCGCCTACAAGGGCGAGGGCGCCGCCATGCAGACGCGCGAGAACGTGCATCGCATGGCCGAGGCCAACAAGGCCTTTGCGCACTTTGCCTGGTGAGTTTGGAACTAGCAACATAGCCTATCTATCAGCCCTCCTTACAGGCCTAGATAAGCGGTGTTGATGGAATCGTCCGCGAGAGTGTGCCGGGCAGGCGGAACCTGCCACGAGCGGTGCGGGCGACCCCGGTCAGGTTGCACCGGCCGGGGCTCAGAGAAGGTCGCCGCTACGGCGGCGGCCGCTTGAGATAACATAACCGGGCCGGTCTGCCAACACGGACTGGGCGCATCGGCGCCCCAGTTCCGTAAGGCCGGCAGGGCGCCGAGGCGCCCAAGGGATGCGTGCCAACCCTCATGCAAGCATCGGCGCGGGATGTGTTGTTCCATTGCGCCGAGGGCCGTGGCGATAGTCGTAGCAGGAAGCAGTGGACAGTATGGCGATGGACTTAACGACAATCCGGAACATCGGCGTCATGGCCCACATCGACGCCGGCAAGACGACCGTCACCGAGCGGATTCTCTATTTCGCCGGCCGGACGCACAAGATCGGCGAGGTGCACGAGGGCACGACGGTGATGGACTATCTGGAGGAGGAGCAGCAGCGGGGCATCACCATCACCTCCGCCGCCATCAGTCTGACCTGGCGCGATTGCACCATCAACCTCATCGACACCCCCGGCCACGTGGACTTCACCATCGAGGTGGAGCGGTCCTTGCGCGTGCTGGACGGCGCGGTGACCGTGTTCTGCGGCGTCGGCGGCGTGGAGGCCCAGAGCGAGACCGTCTGGCACCAGGCCGACCGCTACGGCGTGCCGCGGCTGTGCTTCGTCAACAAGATGGACCGCCTGGGCGCCGATTTCGGGATGGTCGTGGCCGACATCGCCTCCCGCCTCCGCTCCAACCCCCTGGTGATTCAACTCCCGATGGGTTCAGCGGATTCGTTCGTGGGCCAAATCGACCTAATCCGCCGCAAGGCGTATTTCTACGACCCGGCCGATGTGGCCACTGAACTCCGCGTGGAGGACATCCCGCCGGAATACCGCGAAGACGCCGAACTGCACCGCCACACGCTGATCGAAAAAGCCAGCGAGTTCGACGACCACCTGATGGACAAGTTCCTGCACGACGAGCCGGCGATCACCGAGGCGGAGATTATCTCAGCCATTCGGCGCGGGACGCTGTCGGGCAAGGCGCAGCCGGTGCTGTGCGGATCGGCCCTGAGGCACATGGGCGTCCGGCCGCTGCTGGACGCCGTGGTGGACTTCCTGCCCAGCCCGCTGGATCGCCCGCCCATCAAGGGGCACAAGAGCATGGACAGCGCGCAGGTCGAGGAGCGGCACCCCCGCGAGGATGATCCCTTCTGCGCCCTGGTGTTCAAGATTACCTCCGATGAGCACGGCGACCTCAGCTTCATCCGCGTGTACAGCGGCACGATTCGCGGCAACACGCGGGTACTCAACAGCACCCAGGATCGCAAGGAGAACCTCTCCCGCATCTGGGAGATGCACGCCAACAAGCGCATCCGGCGCGAAGAGGCTACGGCAGGGGACATCGTGGCCGTCGTGGGGCTTCGGCATAGCCTGACGGGCGACACGCTCTGCGACACGAAGCACCCGATCGTGCTGGAAATGCTGCGGTTCCCCGAACCGGTCATCAGCATGTCCATCGAGCCGCGGACCAACGCCGATCGGCAGAAGCTCGGCGACGCCCTCAATATTCTGCACCGCGAGGACCCCAGCTTCCGCTACCGCGTCGACAGCGAAACCGGCCAGACGGTCATCTCCGGCATGGGCGAGCTGCATCTGGAGATCGTCCGCAACAAACTGGTCCGCGACATGGGCGTGGAGGTGCACGTCGGCAGGCCCCTGGTGGCCTACAAAGAGACCGTCACCCGCGAGGCCGAGGCCGAAGGGCGGTTCATCCGCCAGACCGGCGGCCGCGGCCAGTACGGCGTGGTCGTGCTGAAGGTCGAACCGTTCGCCCCCGCCGCCGGCGACAAGCCGGTCGCCTTCGAGGACGCCACGAAAGGCGGCGTGATCCCCCGGGAGTTCATCCGCTCGGTGGAGCAGGGCGTCCGCGACGCCGCCGGCAGCGGCCCCTTGGCCGGCTACCCGGTATGGAACGTCAAGGCCATCCTCGTGGACGGCAAGCATCACCCCGTGGACAGCTCGGACGTCGCGTTTCACCAGGCGGGGGTGCTCGCGTTCAACGAGGCCGTCCGCAAGGCCGGGGCGGTGTTCCTGGAACCCATCATGCTCCTGGAGGTCACCGTGCCGGAGGAATACCTCGGCGCCGTGGCCGGCGACCTGAATTCCCGGCGGGCCGAGATCAAGGAAATGGAGCAGCGCGGCAAGTATCGCATTCTGGACGCGTGGGTGCCGCTGGCGGAGATGTTCGGCTACTCCACCACGCTGCGCTCGCTGACGCAGGGGCGCGGCACCAGCACGATGGAGCCGCACGCCTACGCCCAGGCGCCGGCGCACGTGGCCGAGGAGGTGCTGAAGCATGTCTAAGGTCCTTGGCCCAAATAAGATTGCAGAAAAAGTGCAAGGTAGACGGTTGACAGACGCTCGCCGTTTTTTATGCTTGTATGACTCTGCCTGTTGCCCGGGGCGGGTCTGCATAGTTGGGCAGCTGCGGAGACCAATACCATGACCCAGGACAAGATACGTATTCGAATGGAAGCCTACGACCACCGGGCCTTGGACACCTCGGCCAAGGAGATTGTCGATCACGCCGAGAGGACCGGGGCGCGGGTCTGCGGGCCCATTCCGCTGCCGACGCGCATCGAGCGGTACACCGTCCTGCGCAGTCCCCACGTGGACAAAAAGTCGCGCGAGCAGTTCGAGATGCGAACGCACAAACGGATCATCGATATTTACGAACCGACCGTCCGGACCATCGAGGCGCTCAACCGCCTGGTCGTCCCGGCCGGGGTGTTCATCAAGATTAAGGCGTAGGTGGAACCATGCTGTCGGCGCTGCTGGGTAAAAAAATCGGCATGACGCAGGTCTACGACGAGGCCGGGGCCGTCCATCCGGTCACGGTCGTCCAGGCCGGGCCGTGCAGCGTTCTTCAGGTCAAGACGGCCCAGACCGACGGCTACGACGCCGTGCAGATCGGCTTCCAGGACGTCAAGGCGCACCGGGCCACCCAGCCGCAAATCGGCCACGCCGCCAAGGCCAACACCGCTCCCAAGAGGTTCGTCCGCGAATGTCGCCTGGCGGCCCCGACGGACCTGGCGGTCGGCGCGACGCTGACCGTGGAGGTCTTCGAGGGCGTGGTGCAGGTCGACGTGATCGGCACGACCAAGGGCAAGGGGTTCGCGGGGGTGATGAAGCGGCACCATTTCGCCGGCCAGCCGGCCTCGCACGGCACGGAACGCAAGCATCGCAGCCCCGGCTCCATCAGCGCCCACGCCACCAACCGCGGTTGGGGCGGCGACATCAAGAAGGGCAAACGCATGGCCGGCCACATGGGGCACGTCCGCTGCACCAGCCGCAACCACAAGCTGATCGGCATCGACAAAGAAAACCACCTCCTGTTGATCCAGGGCTCCGTGCCCGGCGCCAACGGGGGGTTCGTTCTTATTCGGGCGAGCAAGACGGCCAAGAACAAGGCCGCTCAAGGATAGGCGTCATGGTGAACCTTCCCGTTTACGATACCCAAGGCCGCCAGGTCGACACGATGAAGGTCGACGAGGCCCTGTTCGGCAAGCGGGTCAACGTTTCGCTGCTGAAGCAGGCGATCGTCGCCTATCACGCCAACCAGCGGCAGGGCACCGCGGCGACCAAGGGCCGCGGCGACGTGGAAGGTTCCACCCGAAAGCTCTTCCGCCAGAAGGGCACGGGCAACGCCCGGCGAGGCAACATCCGCACCAACCTGCTTCGCGGCGGTGGCGTGACGTTCGCCAAGCGGACCAGGGACTTCCGGCTGAAGCTGTCCAAGCAGACGCGCCGCGCGGCGCTGCGGTCGGCTATCCTGGCTAAGCTGCTCGGCAACGACCTGATGGTGATCCGGGGCCTGGCGGCCGAGGCGCCCAAGACGGCCATGATGGCCGACGTCCTGCGGAAACTGAAGATCGAGCGGTCCTGCCTGCTGACGCTGGCGGAGCACGACCACAACCTGTACCTCAGCTCGCGCAACATTCCGCACCTGACGGTGCGGGTGGCCGCCGAGTTGAACGCCTTCGACGTGGCCACGCGGCAGAAGATGCTGGTGACCGCCGACGCGATGAAGGTGCTGACGGCCCGGCGGGAGGCCCAGGCATGAAAAACGAAATTTACACCGTGGTCATCCGCCCGCTGGTGACCGAGAAGGGCACGCACCAGAGCCAGACGCGGAACGCCTACGCCTTCGAGGTGGCCCCGGAGGCCAACAAGGCGCAGATCAAGCAGGCCGTGGAGAAGATTTATAACGTCAAGGTTCTGTCCGTTCGCACGGCTAACCGCAAGGGCAAGCCGCGGCGGATGGGGTTCCGTTTTTCGGCGACCAGCCACTGGAAAAAGGCCGTCGTGGTGCTGCATCCAGATTACCACATAGACCTGTTCTAACCGAGCGACGAGCAACGTTATGGCGATCGTGATTTACAAGAAGACTTCGGCAGGACGGCGGTTCAGTTCCGTCAACCGCCGCGACGAGGTCACCAGCACCGCGCCGGAGAAGGCCCTGATTCATCCGCTCAAGAAAAAGGGCGGCCGGAACTTCAGCGGCAAGATCACCTGCCGGCACCGCGGCGGTGGCGTGCGGCGGATGTACCGGGCCATTGACTTCAAGCGCAACCGGGACGGCCAGCCCGCCGAGGTGCTCAGCATCCAGTACGATCCCAATCGCACGTGCAACATCGCCCTGGTGCAGTATCCCGACGGCGAGCGTCACTACATCCTGGCGCCGGTGGGCCTGAAGATCGGGGCGAAGATCGTCTCCGGTCCCGACGCCGAGCCGCGGCTGGGCAACTGCCTGCCGCTGTCGAAGATTCCGCTGGGGCTGGAAGTGCACAATATCGAGATGAAGCCCGGCGAGGGCGGCAAGATGGTCCGCACCGCCGGCGGCGTGGCGCGTCTGGCGGCCCGGGAGGGTCCGATGGCCCACCTGATTCTGCCGTCCGGCGAGATGCGCATGGTCAACTCCCAGTGCCGCGCGACCATCGGGCAGCTGGGCAACATCGAGCACGGCTCGGTGCGCTGGGGCAAGGCCGGTCGGACGCGGCATCGCGGGCGGCGCCCGCACGTTCGCGGATCGGCCATGAACCCGGTGGCCCACCCCATGGGCGGCGGCGAAGGGCGGCGCAGCGGCGGGCGGCATCCGGTGTCGCCCACCGGAAAACTGTCCAAGGGCGGCAAGACCCGCAAGAAGCGGAAGGTCAGCAACAAGATGATCCTGAGGCGCCGCCGCAACGTCCGTTACGGACAACTGGTGCTTTAAACAAAACACCCCAAGGAATGATACGACGATGACCCGCAGCGCGAAAAAAGGCCCGTTTGTCAATGAGAAGCTGTATCGCAAGGTCCAGAAGGCCCGGGACGGCGGCAGCCGCGAACCGATCCAGACCTGGGCCCGGTCCTGCACGATCGTGCCGGAGTTCGTCGGATTGACCTTCATGGTGCACAACGGCAAGGTGTTCAACCGCGTCTTCGTGACCGAGGACATGGTCGGGCACAAGCTGGGCGAGTTCAGCCCGACGCGCATCTTCCGCGGCCACAGCGGCGTGAGGAAGGCCGAGGAAGCGGCCCCCAGCGAGTAAGCGACGGTAAGTAACCGATGGCATGGCAAGCAAAACATCGATTCGCACGGATCGCCCCGCGGAAGGCGAAGTTGATCGCCGACATGATCTGCGGCCAGGGCGCCCAGAAGGCGCTGAACATCCTGAAGTTCACGCCCAACCGCGCCGCCGGCATGATCGCCAAGGTGCTGACCAGCGCGGTGGCCAACGCCAACGAGGCCGAGGCCGACGTGGACAAGCTGGTGGTCGCCGAGGCCCGGGTGGACGAAGGCCCCAGGATCAAGCGGTTCATCGAAAAGGACCGCGGCCGGGCGCACCCGATTCTGAAACGGACCAGCCACATCGTCGTGGTGGTTAAGGAAGGCTAAAGGAACAAGGCGCGAGTATGGGTCAGAAGGTGTCTCCCATAGGATTCCGCACGGGCATCACGATCGGCTGGAAGAGCCGCTGGTTCGCCCCCAAGGGCAACTACGGCGAATTCCTGATCGAGGATGAGCACATCCGCAAGTTCATCGACCAGCGCCTGAACCGTCAGCCTCCCTACGCCGCCATCAGCGACATCGAAATCGAGCGGACCCGCGAGGAGCTCAAGGTCATCCTCAAGACCGCCCGGCCGGGGCTGGTCATCGGCCCCAAGGGCGCCGAGGTGGACAAGCTCAAGGAAGCCCTGGAAAACCTGACCAATCGGCGGGTGAGCATCAACATTATCGAGATTCGCAATCCCGACCTGGACGCCCACCTGGTGGCCGAGGGCATCGCCTCGCAACTCAAGCGGCGGGCCAGTTTCCGCCGGACCATGAAGCAGCGGGCCGAGGCGACCATGCAGGCCGGCGCCAAGGGCGTCAAGATCATGATCTCCGGGCGGCTGGGCGGGGCCGAGATGCGCCGCAGCGAGCATATCATCATGGGCAGCATCCCCCTGCACACGCTGGAGGCGGACGTGGATTACGGCTTTGCGCCCAGTTTCACGACGTATGGCACCATTGGCGTGAAGGTGTGGATCTACCGCGGCATGTTCGGCGAGGCCCCGCCGGAAGAAGAAAATCAGGCCGCCGCAACCGCGATGACCCGGGCCCGGCGCCGCCGCGAACGCAAGCAGGGCGACGGCGGTCGACAGGGCCGAGGCGGCAGAGAAGGTGGCGCGATGCCTGCCCCCGGGGGTCGTCCCGGCGGGTCGCGTCTGGGAGGCCGGCACCGCGCAGCCAAGGCGGCCGTCGAAAGTCCGCAGGCCCAGGCCCCCGAAGCGCCCCCAGAGCAGCCTCCAGCCCCGGCGGATGAGGCCGCCGCACCGCCCAGCGAGAATAAACCGCAGTCGTAGGCAGGACGGATAACCCATGGCCATGATGCCTAAACGAGTCAAGCACCGCAAACAGCAGCGCGGCAAGATGCGCGGCATGGCGACCCGCGGGCAGACCGTCTCGTTCGGCGACTACGGGTTGCAGAGCATGGAACTGGCGTGGGTGAGCGCCAAGCAGTTGGAAGCCGGCCGCGTCGCGGCGACGCACTACCTGCACCGCGAGGGACGCGTGTACGTTCGCGTGTTCCCCGACAAGCCCATCACCGCCAAGCCGCTGGAAACCCGCATGGGCACCGGCAAGGGCGAGGTGACCGACTGGGTGGCGGTGGTCAAGCCCGGCACAATCCTGTTCGAGGTCAGCGGCGTGGACGAGACCACGGCCCGATCGGCCTTCCGCCGCATTGCCAGCAAGATGCCCGTCCGCTGCCGCATGCTCGGCCGGCGCCTGGCCCTGTAGCCGACGACACAGCCATGAAAATCAAGGAAATACGAGAACTGAGCGACGATGAGCTCCGCAGCGAACGGGACCGGCTTCACCGCCACCTGTTCGACCTGCGGGCACAGTCGGTCACCGAAAAGCTGGCCGACCCGTCCCTGATTACCAAAGTCCGGCGGGACATCGCCAGGATTCTGACGGTTATAAACGAGCGGCAGAAGCGGCCGGCGAAGGCGTAGACCGCAGCCACGAGGAAATGATGGCCGAAACCAACCAGACATCCCCGACTCCCCCGACGCCCCCGGCGCCAAAAAGCACCGTGCGCGTGGGCGTCGTGACCTCCACCGGCGGCGACAAGACCATCCGCGTCGTCGTGCACAGCCTGATGAAGCATCCGACGTACGGCAAGTACATGCGGCGGAGCACCAAAGTGGCGGTGCACGATCCGCAGAACACCGCCGCCCTGGGCGACGTGGTGGAAATCGTGCCGTGCCGGCGGATCAGCAAGCACAAGAGCTGGCGGCTGATGCGGGTGGTTCGCAAGGGCACGGGCGGCCTGGAAACGCCTGCAAGCAAGGATTAGCGGCGTGATTCAGCAAGAACAACGTTTAGACGTGGCGGACAACACCGGCGCCCAGGAAGTCGGGTGCATCCGCGTGTTGCGCGGCTCCACCCAGCGCGGGGCCTTCACGCGACGGGTGGCCTCGCTGGGCGACGTGATCATCTGCTCGGTGAAAAAGGCCATGCCGGGCGGCGAGGTCAAGCAGGGCGAGATCGTCCGGTGCGTGGTGGTGCGGACCAGCTACCCGGTCCGCCGGCCCGACGGCAGCTACGTTCGTTTCGACCGTAACGCGGTGGTGATTATCGACACCGAGGGCAACCCGCGAGGGACGCGCATCTTCGGCGCCGTCGCCCGCGAGCTGCGCGAGAAGAACTTCATGAAAATCGTGTCGTTGGCGAGCGAGGTGGTTTGACGGCGATGGCAAGGCACGTGAAAAAAGGCGACCAAGTGGCCGTGATGGCCGGTGACGACAAGGGCAAGGTCGGCGAGGTGATCCGCGTGGACGCCGCCGGCGGAAAGGTGTTGGTGCAGGGCATCAACCGCGTGTACCGGCACCTGCGGCCCAGCCGCAAGCATCCGCAGGGCGGACGCATCCAGAAGGAGATGCCCATCAGCATCTCCAACGTCCTGCCGGTGGATCCCAAGACCAATCGGCCCACGCGGGTGGCGTTCCGGATCGATAAAGACGGCACCAAGCAGCGGGTGGCCAAAAAGTCCGGCCAGACGCTGGGCACGGTGAAGAAGGCGACATAGGTTGATCGTTATGGCAGCAAGACTTCGTGAAAAATATCGCCAAGAGATTCTGCCGGTCCTGGCGGAAAAGTACGGACACGGCAATCCGAACGCCGCCGCGCGGCTGCGGAAGGTCGTGATTTCCATGGGTCTTGGCGCGGCGCAGCAGGACCAGGCCAAGCTGGAAGCCGCCGAGAAGCACTTGGCGCTGATCGCCGGCCAAAAGCCCCAGATCACGCTGGCGAAGCAGGCCATCAGCAACTTCAAGCTCCGCAAGGGCATGAAGATCGGCCTGAAGGTCACCCTGCGAGGCGACCGGATGTACGAGTTCCTCGACCGGCTGATTTCGCTGGCCATCCCGCGCGTCAAGGACTTCCGCGGGCTGAACCCTTCCAGCTTCGACGGCCGGGGGGGATACAACATGGGACTGATCGAACAGACGGTCTTCCCCGAGATCGACCCGGCCTCGGTAACGGTTACCCAGGGCATGAACATCTCGATCGACACCTCGGCCAAGACCGACGAAGAGGCGCGGGACCTGCTGAGCCTCATGGGCATGCCGTTCCGGCGAGACTAGCAAAGGTGGCGTAAGCGATGTCAACGAAGGCACAGAAGATCAAGGCCGCCAAGCCGCCGAAATTCAGCACGCGGCTGGTTCGCCGTTGTCAGCTTTGCGGGCGTCCCCGAGGCGTCTATCAAAAGTTCCGCCTCTGCCGCATCTGCCTGCGAAACCTGGCGCACGAAGGCAAGGTCCCCGGCCTCAAGAAGGCCAGTTGGTGAGAAAGAAGCGAGCACGATGAGCCTGTCCGACCCCATAGCCGACATGCTGACGCAGATCCGAAACGCCCTGCGTTCCCGGCACGACATCGTCAACGCCCGGGCCTCGAAGATCTGCCAGGGCATCTGCCACACGCTGAAGGAGGAGGGCTACATCAACGACGTCAAGCGTGTGGAGGACGGCAAGCAAGGGCTGCTCCGCATCTACCTGAAGTACGGCCCGCTCGGCCAGACCGTGATCACGGAGATCACCCGCGTGTCCAAGCCGAGCCGGCGGGTCTACATGGGCGCCGAGGAGCTGCCGCGCCCCCTCAACGGGCTGGGCATCTGCATCGTCTCGACGTCCAAAGGCGTTCTGAGCGATCGGCAATGCCGCCAGCAGAACATCGGCGGCGAAGTGTTGTGCACCGTCTGCTAACGGAATGAACGTATGTCGCGCATAGGAAAAAAACTAATAGCCATCCCCGACGGCGTGAAAGTGGCCGTCTCCGGCCGGACCGTCTCGGTGGAAGGCCCCAAGGGCAAGCTGAGCCTCACCCCCGCTGCGGCCATCTCCGTCGCGGTGGACGCCGCCGCCAAGGTGGTGAAGGTGACCTGCACGAAAGACGACCGCCTCAGCCGCAGCCTGTACGGCCTGACCCGCAGCCTGATCGCCAACATGGTCGAAGGCTGCCTGAAGGGATACTTCCGCAGCCTGGAGGTGTACGGCGTGGGCTACAGCGTGCAGTTGCAGGGCAAGAAGTTCACCCTCAACTGCGGGTTCAGCCATCCGGTGATGTTCGACGTTCCCGACGGCCTGATCGTGGAGGTGCAGACGCCCCAGGCCCGCGGCGACAGCGAACCGGCCCGTTTCACCATCCGCGGGCCCGACAAGCAGGCCGTGGGCGAGTTCGCCGCCTCCGTCCGCCGGGCCAAGCCGCCGGAACCTTACAAGGGCAAGGGCGTACGATATGCCGGCGAGAGGGTTCGCCGGAAGGTGGGCAAGGCCTTCGTGGGCACGGCGGGGACCTAGAGCCTCGGCGGCATGAAGGCATAAGCAAGGCAACAAACTGATGAAGCCAATAACCAAAAAAATTCTCAAGCGGCTGCGGCGGAAGCAACGCGTTCGCAAGAGCGTTACCGGCACGCCCCAGCGGCCACGGCTGACGGTGTTTCGCAGCCATACCAACATCTACGCGCAGATCGTCGATGACGTCGCCAAGCGGACGCTTGTGGCGGCCTCGTCCATGCAGAAGCCGCTGCGGGAGCAGTTGGGCGGCAAGCGAGGCAACAAAGCCGCCGCCGCGGCGGTCGGGACGGCCTTGGCCGCCAAGGCCACGCAAGCCGGCATTAAAAAGGTCGTGTTCGACCGTAACGGATACCCCTATCACGGCCGGGTTCGCGAACTGGCCGAGGCAGCCCGCAAGGGCGGTCTGGAGTTTTAGACAGCGCAGGAGCCGCTCGTGGCATTTCAAGAACAACTCGACGTAGAAGGCCGCAGTCCTTTCGAGGACAGCGTGGTGCAGATCTACCGTTGCGCCAAGGTGGTCAAGGGCGGTCGGCGGTTCAGCTTCGCCGCTTTGGTGGTCGTGGGCGACCGCAGCGGCCACGTGGGTCTGGGCTACGGCAAGGCCAACGAGGTGCCGCAGGCGGTGGACAAGGGCATCGCCGACGCCAAGAAGAACGTGGTGTCGGTGAACCTCAAGGGCACGACCATTCCGCATCAGGTGACCGGCCGGTCCGGGGCGTCGCAGGTGGTGCTGGTGCCGGCTTCGGAAGGCACGGGCGTCATTGCGGGCAAGAAGCTCCGCCCCCTGCTGCAATTGGCCGGCATTCAGGACGTCTTGAGCAAGGCCTACGGCTCGACCTCCCCCAAGAACCTGCTGAAGGCCGGGGTGCGGGCGCTGTTGAGCCTGCGCACGGCCGAGTCCGTCAGCCGGTTGCGAGGAGTGAAGATCGAATGAAGCTGGATGAGATCCTCCATAAAGCCGGCCGGTACAAGGCCACCAAGCGGCTGGGTCGCGGCAAGGGCACCGGCCAGGGCAAGACCTCCGGCCGCGGGCACAAGGGCATGGGCGCCCGTGCGGGCGCCCGCAAGCGCCTGGGCTACGAGGGCGGGCAGAATCCCGTTCTGGCTCGGATCCCCAAGCGGGGATTCACCAACGCCCCGTTCCGCAAGGAATATCAGATTATCAACGTGGTTGATCTGGAATGCTTCAAAGCCGGCAGCACCGTCGATGCCGCGGCCTTGCTGGAGGCCGGGCTGATCGACGACGCCGCCAAGCCGGTCAAGGTCCTGGGCAACGGCGATTTGAAGCGGAAACTGGCGGTTACGGCGGATCGGTTCTCCGCCTCGGCCAAGGAAAAAATCACCCAGGCCGGCGGAACCGCCCAGGCCGTAAACGCAAAAAGCAAAGACTAACTAATCGCTGCAGAAAAGGTTCGGTGGAATGGCCTTTAGAGCTTTCAGAGTGATCGTCGGTCTTATCCTGTTCGCCGTCGCGGCGTGGCTGGTCGTCGGCGGGGCAGTGGCGCTGTGGCCCGTCGTGATGGGCAAGCAGGTGTCCGGCGAGTGGGTGGCCGGCCCGGCAATGTCAGTGGTGGGCGGGCTGCTGATCCTGGGAGGCTATTACTTCGCCCTCATCGCCGATTCCTCGGTGCGGCGGTCGCTGGAGAACATCTTCGCCATTCCGGAGCTGCTGAAGAAATTGGCCTTCACCGTGGCGCTGCTGTGCATTTACCGCATCGGGTTCCACGTGCCGCTGCCCGGCCTGGACCAGGAGAAGATCGCCGGCTGGGTGAAGCAGCAGGAGCAGGGCGCCTTCGGCCAGGTAATGGAATACTACACCATGCTGACCGGCGGAAACCTGCGGACCACGCTGTTCGGCATGGGGATCATGCCGTACATTTCGGCCTCGATTATCTTCCAGCTGCTGGCCACCGTCGTGCCGGCCCTGGAGAAGCTCCAGAAGGAAGGCCCCGCCGGCTACAAGAAGATTCAGGAATATACCCGCTACGCCACGGTGCTGTTGTGCCTCATTCAGGCGGTGGTGTGGATGCGGGTGATGGTCGCCGGCGGCGACGAGGAAGGCGGCCGGGTGTACAGCCAGTACGCCGGTTCCACGATGATTTTCCTGATGGGCGTGTTTGGCCTGACGGCTGGGACGATCTTCCTGATGTGGCTGGGCGAGCAGATTGACGAATACGGCATCGGCAATGGGATCAGCCTGCTGATCATGGCCGGCATCATCGCCCGCATGCCGGCGGCCATCCGGATGCTTGGCCGCAACGTCACGCTCTCGCTGACGGGTTCATCCAGCGGGCTGGGGCCGATCACGCTCCTGATCCTGGTCTTGATGTTCGTCCTGGTCGTGGCCGGGGCCATCCTGATCACCCAGGGCCAGCGGCGGATTCCGATCCAGCAGGCCAAGCAGACCCGCGGCCGGAGAATCTACGGCGGGCAGCGGCAATACCTGCCGCTTCGCGTCAACCACGGCGGCGTGATGCCGATCATCTTCGCCTCGTCGCTGATGCTGTTCCCCAACGCCCTGTTTACCTGGATGGCGGGCGCGTTCCGCAATGACTTTACGGTCGCCCTGGCCAGCGCGTTTCGAATGGACAACTACATTTATCAGGTGTGCTACATCGGATTGATTTTCTTCTTCGCATACTTCTGGACGACCGTGCAGTTCCGCCCCAAGGAGATGGCCGAGCAGTTGCAGGACTACGGCAGCTTCATTCCCGGCCTGCGTCCCGGCCGCCGCACGGCGGAGTACCTGGAGCGCGTGATGGAGCGCATCACGTACTGCGGTGCGGCCTTTTTGGCCGTCATCGCCGTGATCCCCGAGGTGATCGCCATGTTGCTGAAGGTGCCTTACGGCATTTCGGCGTTCCTGGGCGGCACGGGGCTGCTGATTACCGTGTCGGTGGCCCTGGACCTGGTGCAGCGGATTGAGGCCAACCTGGTGATGCGGAATTACGGCGGCTTCCTCGGCGGCAGCGCCCGGATCAAAGGGGCTTACGGTTGAGAATCGTGCTGATGGGTCCGCCGGGCGCCGGCAAAGGCACTCAGGCGAAAAAATTGGTCGAGAAGTTCGGCATGCGCCACTTGTCCAGCGGCGACATCCTGCGGGCCGAAAGGGCCTCCGGGTCGTCCCTGGGCAAGAAGCTGGCCGAGTACATGGACGTCGGCAAACTGGTGCCGGACAAGGTCGTCGTGGACGTGATGGCCGCGGCCCTGAGCGGCGACGAAGCCGGCGGGCTGCTGCTGGACGGTTTTCCGCGAACGGTGCAGCAGGCCGAGGCGTTGGACCGCCAGCTCGCCAAGGCGGGCCGGAACCTGGACGCGGTGGTGGTGATGGACGCCGACGAGGCGATGATCGTGCGGCGCATCGCCGGGCGGCGAAGCTGCCCTAAGTGCGGCAAGGCGTACCACGTGGAGTTCATGCCGCCACGGCGCGACATGGCCTGCGACGATTGCGGCGCGGCCTTGGTGCAGCGCCCCGACGACAATGAAGCGGTCGTGCGGCAGAGGCTGGAAGCCTACCGCAAGCAGACCGAACCGGTGATTGCCTATTACCGGCGTCAAGCGGGTCTGAAGATGATCGAGGTCGACGGCGGCGGCCAGGCCGACGCGGTTTTTGCCGAACTGGCGGCCAAGCTCCAGGCGCTTGGGGCCGGGAACTGATTGAAGGACGCAACCGTGGCGATCCGACTGAAGACGCCTCAGGAGATCGAGCGGATGCGTCGCGCCGGACGGATCGTCCGGCGGGTGCTGGACCGCCTGGGCGAGATGATCGCCCCGGGCTTGACAACCAAACAACTGGATGCCGAAGCCGAACGGCTGTGCCACCAGCAGGGCGCCGAATGCCTGTTCAAGGGCGTTCCGGGCCGCGGCGGCGCCGGGCCGTTCCCGGGCAACGTGTGCGTGTCCATCGACGAGGAAGTGGTGCACGGCATTCCTTCCTCCCGCCGCGTCCTTCGCGATGGCCAGATCGTCAGCGTCGATTTCGGCGTGCGGCTGGACGGCTGGTGCGGCGACGCGGCCGAGACGTTCCTCATCGGGCGGGTGGACCCCCAGGTCCGCCGCCTGGTGGAAGTGACGCGCCACTGCCTGGACCTGGCCGTTGGGATGATTCGGCCCGGCGGCCAATGGAGCCAGGTGGCGGCGGCGATGCAGAATTACGTGGAAAGTGAAGGTTTTTCGGTCGTCCGTGAGTTTGTCGGCCACGGCATCGGGCAGGAGATGCACGAAGATCCGAAGGTTCCTAACTTCGTGTCCGCGGAACTGGAAGACAACGACATCGTCCTGCGGCCCGGATTGGTGCTGGCGGTCGAGCCCATGGTGAATATGGGCAGCCCGTCCGTGGCGTACGCCCCGGACGGTTGGACCGTGGTGACGGCGGACCGGAAGCCGTCGGCGCATTTTGAGCACATGATCGCGGTGACCGCCGACGGGCCGACGGTCCTGACCGACGGTAGCTAGAAACGATTATCGAGGCGCGACGAGGTAGCCAAACGTGAAAGTCAGAAGCTCGGTCAAGCGGATATGCGAAAACTGCAAGATCATCCGCCGCAAAGGCGTGGTGCGGGTGATTTGCACGAATCCCAAGCACAAGCAGCGCCAGGGATAAGGCGGACCAGGAGACGAATCAATGCCGCGTGTGGCAGGTGTGGACATTCCGGCTGAAAAGCAGACGTTGATCTCGCTTCAGTACATTTACGGCGTGGGTCCGACGATTGCCGCCCACCTTTGCACCAAGGTAGGCATCGATCCCCAGACGCGCGCCAAGAACCTGACCGAGGATCAACTGTCCAAGATCGCCGCCCTTTTGGACAGCGAGTACGTGATCGAGGGCCAGCTTCGCCGCCAGGTGCAGCAGAACATCGCCCGGCTGCGGGACATCGGCTGCTATCGCGGCACGCGTCACCGCCGCGGGTTGCCGGTTCGCGGCCAGCGGACCAAGACCAACGCCCGCACCCGCAAAGGTCCGCGCAAGACGGTGGCCGGCAAGAAGTCGGTCAAGGAGATGCGATAAACGATGGCTCAGGCACCCAAAAGCAAGAAGGTCAGGCGGAACGTGGCGCGGGCGATTGCCCACGTCAAGGCGACGTTCAACAACACGCTGGTCACGATCACCGACGTCAACGGCGACACGCTGATTCGCGAGTCGGCCGGGACGATGGGCTTCAAGGGCGCCCGCAAGAGCACGCCCTTCGCCGCGCAGCGCGCCGCAGAGCAGGCGGCCTCCAAGGCCCGCAAGCTCGGCGTGACCGAGGTGGAAGTGCGGGTCAAGGGCCCCGGCAGCGGGCGCGAGAGCGCCATCACGGCGCTTCAGGCGGCCGGACTGAGGATTCTGTCGATCGAGGACGTCACGCCGATTCCGCACAATGGATGCCGGCCGCGAAAACGACGACGCGTGTAACTGAATTCGACAACGATAGGAGTGGATGGACGTATGGGACGCTATACAGGACCGTCATGCCGACTCTGCCGGCGCGAGGGCATCAAGCTGATGCTCAAGGGCGCTCGGTGCGAGACGGCCAAGTGCGCCATGGAACGCCAATGGCGCAATTTTCCTCCGGGCCAGCACAATTGGCGTCGTGGCCGAGGCAGCGAGTACGGCATGCGCCTTCGCGAAAAGCAGAAGGTCAAACGCTACTACGGCGTGTTCGAGAAGCAGTTCATAAAGTACTTCCACCAGGCCGAACGCACCAAGGGCAACACGGGCTCGGCGCTCATGAGCCTGCTGGAGCGGCGCCTGGACAACGTGATTTACAAACTGGGTCTGGCCCCTTCTCGCGCGGCCGCCCGGCAGACCATCGGCCACGGCCATCTGTGCGTCAACGGCCGGTGCGTCAACATTCCCAGCTTCGTGGTGCGCGTGGGCGACAAGATCACCGTCAAGGAAGCGGAGCGCTCCAAGAAGCTCCTGCAGGCCTGCCTGGAAGAGCTGGGCGAGCCGCACGTGCAGAACTGGCTGAAGCTGGACATGACCAAGCTGGAAGCCGAAGTCGTCGCCCTGCCCACGCGGGAAGACGTGATGATCCCGGTGGAAGAGCAGCTTATCGTCGAACTGTGCAGCCAGTAACGAACTAAAGAACTAAGACACCTTAACCCTTTATCAGTCCCCAGCGGACGGAGGCAAAGGTCCATGCGAATCAGGTGGCGCGGCCTGGAATTGCCAACGCGGGTGGTCAGCGACCAAGGCGTCTCCACCCCGACCTACGGGAAGTTTTACGTGGAGCCTTTCGAGCGCGGTTTCGGCACGACGGTCGGCAACTCGTTGCGGCGGGTGCTGCTCAGCAGTTTGGAAGGCGCCGCCGTCACGAGCCTCAAGATTGCCGGGGCGGCCCATGAGTTTACGAGCCTTCCGGGCGTTCTGGAGGATGTCACCGACATCGTCCTGAACGTCAAATCCCTGATCGTCAAGAGCCACAGCGAGGAAGCCAAGACCATCCGCGTCCACAGCGAGGTCAAGGGCCCGGTGACCGCCAGCCTCATCGAGGCCGACCCGGCCATCGAGATCATCAACGGCGACCTGGTCCTGGCGACGCTGACGGACAATGTGCCCTTCGACATGGAAATGGTCGTGCAGCGCGGGCGAGGTTACCTGCCGGTGGAGGAAATGCTCGACTCCCAGGCCGATCAGGAACTGGGCCGGATCGCGGTGGACGCCTCGTTCTCGCCGGTCACGCGCGTGCGTTACATGACCGAGGACACCCGCGTCGGCCAGAGGACCAACTACGACCGCTTGGTGATGGAGATCTGGACCAACGGCACGATCACGCCGGAAATGGCGATGGTCGAGGCGGCCAAGATTCTCCGCAAGCACCTCAACCCGTTCGTGCAGTACTTCGAACTGGGCGAGCAGATCGTCGAAGTGGCGACGGCCCAGGGCCGCGAAGAAATAGACGCCGAACTCCAGAACAAGCTCCGCATGAGCGTGCACGAGCTGGAGCTGTCGGTGCGGGCCAACAACTGCTTGGAATCCGCCCAGATCGAAACGGTCGGGCAATTGGTACGGAAGACCGAGGCGGATCTGCTGAAGATCCGCAGCTTCGGCAAGACATCGCTGCGCGAGGTCAAGCGGAAGCTTCAGGACCTCGGGCTGTCGCTGGGCATGAGTTTGCCCGCGATGGAAGGCGAAAACCCCGCCGTGGCCTCCAGCGCAAGCTGAGCCGCCGGCGACAGGCACTGGACTGGAAAGTCGACCATGCGTCATCGGGTATCAGGCAAACAACTCAGCCGCAACACGGCCCATCGCCGTTCCCTGCGACGGAACATGGCCGCCTCGCTGTTCGAGCACGGGGCCATCCGCACCACCGAGGCCAAGGCCAAGGAGCTTCGCCCCTTCGTCGAGCGGCTCATCACCACCGCCCGGAAGGGCACACTCCACGCCCGCAAGCAGGTGATCGCCCGGCTGCGCGACCGCTTCATGGTCGACGACGAGGGCGAGATTCAGGACAAGACCGTCGTTCAGAAGCTTTTCGACGAGATCGCGCCTCGCTACCGCACCCGTCCGGGCGGCTACACGCGCATCGTCCGCCTGGCCGAGCGGCGGATCGGCGACGCCGGCGTGCAGGTGCTGCTCCAGCTTGTGGAGGAAAAGAGCACCGCCAAAGAGTCTGCCGGTGGCAAGGGCGCCTCGCGGCGCAAGAAACGGACGGTTGAAAAAGAGCAGACTGGCGAAACGGCCGCCTCCGATGAAGCCCCGGCCAAGGGAGAAGCGGGAGGCTCCTGATGCCCCGCAACGACTGCATCTTCTGCAAGATCGCCTCCGGGCAGATCGGCGCGATGAAGGTGCTGGAAGACGACGCCTGCCTGGCCTTCATGGACATCGGCCCGCTGGCCGCGGGCCACCTCCTGCTGATCCCCAAGACCCACGCCGAGACGCTGGACGAGCTTTCCGCCGACCAGGCCGCCGCCATGCTTCGTCACCTTCCGTCGCTGGTCGCGGCGGTGCGGCGGGCCACCGGCTGCGAGGGCGTCAACGTCCTTCAGAACAATGGCCGCGTCGCCCACCAGGTTGTGATGCACGTGCACTTCCACATCATCCCGCGGCGATCGGGGGATGAGTTCTACTTCAACTGGCCGGCCGGCAAGTACCCCCCGGGTCAGGCCGAGGAATTGCTCAGCAAGATCAAGGCCCAGTTGCGCTGACTCACTTCGCCCTAGCCGTACCCGTAGCGTCTCAGGTCCGCCTCGCCCATGCCGAAATGGTGGCCAATCTCGTGCAGGACGGTGATGCGTATCTGCCGGCGGAGCGAGCCGTCGGTAATACGGCCGCGGCGGTCCGTCGCGGCCAGCAGGATGCCCCGGCGAAAGATGCGAATGACGTCCGGCAATGTTCCGGAATGTTCCACACTGCGGCGAGTCAGGGGAATGCCGGTGTACAGGCCGCACAGCGTGTCTTTGCCGCGGGCGCCCACCCGCCGCAGGTCCTGGGACGTCGGTTCATCCTCCACCACCAGCGGCACTTCCTCCAGCAGCGACTTGAGATGGGCGGGAAGCTCCTGGAGCACTTCCTCGAGTAGGGCATCGAAACGGTCTTGGTCCTGGGGAATCATGGTCGGCTCACCGGCACAGCAATTTCATGCAGGACATGCTAGGGCCTGGCGGCATTTTGGCAATGCTCATTTGCGGTCCCGGCACCGGCAAAAGGCGATGAGGGCTAGGGGCGGCTGGGCTGCGATGCTTCTTGCTGTGCTTGGCCGGCCGGCTTGCAGGCGGGGCACCCCTCGCAGGGCTCGACGTGGGCGCTGATGTGCGATTCGGGGAAATGCTCATGGATCCTGGCGATGACTTCGTGGACCAGGGCATGGGACTCTTCCACGCTGAGGCGCGGATGGACCTGCATGTGGAACTCCACGAACCGCATGGCGCCGGATTTGCGCGTCCGCAGCTTATGGTACCGGCAGACCTTCGGCGAGAGGCCTTCTAGGATGCCCACGATGGTCTGCGTCTCTTCTGCCGGCAGAGACACGTCCAGCAGGTCGTACAGGGACTGGCGGGTCAGATCGTAGGCGGCCCGGAGGATCAGCACCGCTACGCCGATGGCCGCGACGGGGTCGATCCAGAGCAGGTTCGCCTTGGGCCACAGCCATCCGCCGGCCGTGATGGTAGCCAGGGCGGCCATGACACCCGCGGAGGTATAGACGTCGGTGCGGTGGTGCCAGGCGTCGGCCTGGAGGGCGATGGAGCCGGTCTGCCTGCCCACGCGGAAGAGCATCTTGGAGATGACGACGTTGAGGGCGGCCGAGACGAGCATCACGGCCACGCCGATGGCGGGGGCGTCCAGCGGCTTGGGGTGCATGAGCTTGTGCACGGCCTCGTAGAGGATCCATCCGGCCGCGACGAAAATCAGCAACGCCTCTATCACGCCGGAGATATTCTCGATCTTCCCATGGCCGAAGGGATGCTCGGTGTCGGCGGGCTTTCCCGACACCCGCACCGCCAGCAGGGCGATCACGGCGGCTATCAGGTCGATGCCCGAATGGATCGCCTCGGACACGACCGAGAC
>JBEKZI010000010.1:0-37883 GCA_049510055.1 Phycisphaerae bacterium
CGGCCCCAGGCGGCGGCGTTGTTGACGGCTGGGATCCAAAGGTTTCGGGCGGTGGAAACTTTTGCGGCCTTGTCGGCATCGCGCTCGCCGCTGACCTCCACGATCAGGTTGAGGGGGTCCTCGCGGCCGTGGCCATCGTCAATGCGGACGATGAAGTCCGGCATGTAATGCCGCTGGTCGCCGCTAATGGTGTAGGGGATCAGAAAGCCCAGGTTCTGATTCTTGACGTAACAGAGGACCTCGTCCATATCTTCCAATGTCTGGGCCATCTTCTGCTCCCAAGATTCCGTGTCGCAGACGACATGGGAAACGTGGCACCGGTCAGCGCGGGTCTTGTACGTCGGCCGGGTCGTGTCGAAGTCCACGTGGCGGGTGCTGCCGACGGTGTCGTAAGGCTTGGGGATGGGCAGCAGGCGTTTCTGGCCGGCGTCGGCAGCGACGATGGCATGGTAGATGCGGTCGGCGGCTTGGTGGCTCTTCTCGATAAGCAGCAGGAGCTGCGGGAAGGTATTGTCCTTGAGCGTCAGGCACTCGCTCATCCAGCGGCGGGCGATGGCGACGAGGTCGGGGAAGACCCAGACCTTGGGGTTGCCGGCTTCATCGCGGAAGTACTGCTCCAGGATGCGGCGGGCGATGACGAAGACGACCTCCTGTTCGCGCTTGCGCTTGAGGTCGTCGAGCGTGTGGATAGTTCCCTCGCCCACGATGGGGTCGCACTCGACCTTGGTGGGCACGTCGGCGGTGGTCAAGGCCATCTGCGAGTCGGCCGAGAACTTGGCAGTCAGCCGCTCGGCCGGCAACTCGTAGCGGTAGCCGTCGATCCGCGGGAAGGTAATCTCGCAGGCGATCCGCTCCTCCAAGGCACGGACCCGGGTGGGAATCGGCCCGGGTTTTGGGTCGCTGCTAGATCCAGAGCATGGGATGAACGAGAACGGCACGCCGTAGACTTCGGCATACTCGACGGGGAAGGCGTCGAACTCGTGCGTTCCCCGGCCGTCGGACAGTTCCAGCGTGTGCGGAACGGCGCTGTAACTCATCCGCCGCAGGCCCCGTCCAACAACCTGCTCGCACAGGAGCTGCGTGCCGAACGCACGCACGCCCAGGATGTGGGTAACGGTCTTGGCATCCCAGCCCTCGGTGAGCATAGAGACCGACACGACACAGCGGATTTGCTCGCCGAGCTTGCCGGGCTTGCCGATGGTATTCATCACCTCGCGGAGCAAGTCCTCATCGGTGAGCTTCTCCACGTCGCGGTCGGGGAAACGCTGACGGATTTCGGCTTTGAACTCGGTGATCTCGGCAGCGGCAACCTTCTTGAAGTCCTCGCTCATGGCCTCGCCGGATTCGAGCTGCTCGCTGTCCACCAGGATGGTATTGGGGCGATCGACAAACCGCCCGCCATCCACATTGCTAAACAGCTCCAAACGGCCGGGCACGGCGACGGCTGAACCATCGGGAAGCTGCTTCTCCCACCCGGCGATGTAGTCGAACACCATCTTGGAGACGTTAGTGTTATTGCAGACGACAATGAAAACCGGTGGGGTGAGGCCGTTATCGCGGGCCTGGGTGTTTTGTTCCCACCGCCTGAAGCACTTACCATAGTTGGCGTAAAGGCTGTGGAGAGCGGCTTCCAGTACTTCGGGGAGTTTCGGCTCACCGGAGACGGCGTCGGTTCGGCGCCCCTTCTTTGGCAGATCATCTCGAATGTGCAGCCAGATGTTGCGGTAGGTGGGCAGGTCGGAGGACATCGCATCGTCGGCCACAGGAACGCGTGGGACTTTAACAATGCCGCACTCGATGGCGTCAATTAGGGAGAAGTCGGAGATCACCCAGGGGAAGAGCGTGCCTTCAGAGTATCCTGATCCACGTAGGAAGAACGGCGTAGCCGAAAGGTCATAAATGGTCTTAATGCCGAGCTTCCGCTGGACGGCCTCCAAACCGCTGATCCAGACGCGGGCAGCCTCATCGCGCTTCTCGGCCTCTTTCCGCTCATCACCGGTGAGCTTCTCCTCGACACCACCGGCACGATGGCGGTAGCAGTGATGGGCCTCGTCGTTGATGACGATGACATTACGCTTGCTTCCTAGGCCTCGGCAGATGCGGCGGACCATCTCCCCTTCGGATTCGGTGAAGGCCGAGCCGTTGCTGGGGGCGTCCTTGTCAAGGATGTCCTTGGTTAACTTGCCGGCCTTGACCTTCTCACGGTGCAGGAAGGCGTGGAAGTTGGTGACGATGATCTTGGCCTGGCCGAGTTGGTCCATCAGGTCGGTCGGCACGATGTCCATCGCCCGGTAGTAGTTACCCGGGTCGCTGGGCAGCAACACGCGGAGGCGGTCGCGGATGGTGATACCCGGTGTGACGACCAGAAAGCTATCGGTAAAGCGGGCGTCCTGGGGGTTAGCGAGCTTGTTGAGGGTCTGCCAGGCGATCAGCATGGCCATGACGACGGTCTTGCCGCTACCGGTGGCCATCTTGCAGGCGATGCGGAACAGGCCGGGGTTGGCGTCCTCATTGCCCCGACGGATGTCGTTCTCAATGGCAACGTCGCCGTACTTTTTGGCTACCTCGGTGATGTAGATCAGCGTCTCCAGGGCCTCGATCTGGCAGAAGAACAACCGGCGGGAGCGGTCGGGGCTTCGCCAGTACTGGAGGAGCCGGGCGGTGACAGGCGTTACGTCGTCGGTATAGCGGCCTTCGCGCCAGAGCTTCACCTTCTGGCGGATGGCGTTGACCATCTTATTCGGCTCGATGCGGTCCTTGGTCCACTCCGTGTCGAAGGCGAGCTGCTTGGCCCCGCCACGCTTCTTGCGAGGCTGGGCGATGGGAACGAAGTAGCAGCTCTCCCGCCGACTCTCGACGATCTGATTGGTAATGCCTTCGTCATCGAAGTGAAAATGCCATTGCGGCTCGTCGAAGGGCGAGTTGAGTACTGGATTCTCGATGACAACCTGTCTAGCCATCGCAACTCAGCTATGGGCGCCGCCGGTTAGAGAGTCATGCATCGGGGAGTATGGATATCCCCACGTATGAGGACGCCGCATACCCTGTCCCCGACATGACGACTGCAGATTATGCCCTAAACTGGCCCCGTCCGCAACCACTGGGCCAGCAGACACCCTGCCACCAGCCTGTAGCAGGTGTGGTTCAGTTCTGGCCTGATAGCAGCGAGGGAATTCCCCATTATTGCGCCAAGACCGTCCTGCAATCCCCCGTTACCACTTCCCAGCTGGGCAGTGGTCTGCCAGGTTACCTCGGAACTTGCCGAAGCAACGGGGGTGGAGGGCACAAGGCAAAGGCATCGTCGCGGCAGTGTTTGCAGGCCTTGCAGATGGCGAAATAGCGCTTGGCTTTGGAGGGCCTTCGGCCCAAAGAAAAAGCCCGCCGATCTGCTATGCCCAGACCAGCGGGCTTCAGCTCATTCTCCGAGGTTTAGGGCTGGCCAGCCCTGTTCCTTGGGGCGATGTTCAATTGTTACGCCGCGCCAGCGAATTCACAAATTTGATGGTGCACTTATTCTCCCACGCCAAGTAATACTCTCCAAGCCGATTCCATTTCGGGGATGGAGATCGTTACACTGGTAGACATTGAACGGCACGATTCCACCGGCGATGCAGACATGAGGAGTTGGCAGCATGCCGGACCGATTGTCATCGGCTGTGAGAAGCAGGATCATGCAGAGGATACGGGCTGTCAACACGAGACCCGAGCTGGCGGTGCGCTCGTACCTTCATCGCTCCGGACTTCGCTTTCGTCTCCATTGCAGGAATTTGCCTGGAAAACCGGACATTGTGTTGCCAAGATTCCGAACAGTCATTTTTGTCCATGGCTGTTTCTGGCACCAGCATAAGGGCTGCAAGCGGTCCAACATTCCGTCGAGCAACCGGGGCTACTGGGTGCCGAAACTGCGCAACACTGTTAACCGCGATAGACGTTCCACGAGCTTGCTGAGGGCGATGGGATGGAGGGTACATGCCATTTGGGAATGCCAAATTGACGAAGGTCGGTTGTCAGTGTTGGTTTTGCAGATCAGAAGTCCGAGGCTGCAGAGAACTGGAGGCACCCTCTCCGGGCATCGGAGAATCACGAGACGCCTGTGAGCAATGGTTGACTGTCCGCCCCGTTATGGTATGATCTTTCGCCGTGCGAGGACATCCTGTCAGGGGAAGGATCCCCTCTTTTGTTTCCGGCAAGAGATGCTTGGGAATGGCTTGCATCGTATGATTGGGGTCGATTTATTCGCAGGCGCAGGCGGACTCTCTCTGGGCGCGACCCAGGCGGGGGTAGACGTTCGCCTTGCGGTTGAGTCCGATCCACACGCTGCTAACACCTATGCCGCTAACCATCCCAACACTCGCCTTCACAGGGGGGACATCCGGGCTCTGAAAAGGATCAGCCTCTCTGGGAATGGCGAGCCTCGCATCCTTTTCGGCGGACCTCCCTGCCAAGGCTTTTCCACATCCAACCAACGAACCAGGTCCCTACACAATCAGGATAACTGGCTCTTCCGCGAATTCATGCGCCTTGCCAAGAGCTGGAAACCGGATTGGGTCCTCTTGGAGAACGTGAAAGGACTTCGAGAGACCGAGGGCGGTGTTTTCCTGAAGGAGATTCTTGCCTCGCTAAGAAAGTTGGGCTACGAGCCGTCCTGGTGGGTACTCAACGCAGTTGATTTTGGTGTCCCACAGAGGCGCTCACGATTGTTCATCGTCGGATCCCGAGCTGGTGTCAAAGTGCCGGTTCCCGCCCCAACCGTGCCGCGGGGCAAGTACGTCACCGTCCGACAGGCAATTGGCGATTTGCCATCGCTAGCCAATGGAGCCTGTGTCAGCCATCTGTCATATCGCACTCAACCCCGGACGGCCTACTCAAGACTGATGCGAGGGAGTTTTACGGAATCGGACAGCCACATTGTGACGCGGAATTCGCCTCTCATCCTGGAGAGATATCGTCACGTCTCTCCCGGCGGAAACTGGGAGAGCATTCCCAAACGACTGATGCGCAACTACAAGGACCGAGCACGGTGTCATACCGGGATCTACCACAGGCTGTGCGACGATATGCCTTCGGTCGTGATCGGGAATTACCGAAAGAACATGCTCATTCATCCGACGGAGCACCGTGGCCTGTCAGTTCGTGAGGCGGCTCGTCTTCAATCCTTCCCAGACTGGTACATGTTCAAGGGATCGATTGGCTTCCAACAACAGCAGGTAGGCAATGCTGTGCCTCCTCTCCTCGCAAAGGCCGTTTTCCAGTCCATCCTACGTGCACAGCGCAGCTCATGAGGGGAATGGCATCATATGTCGGAAACGCCACGCTTAAAAATCGAAGGCAACCTGGCCTCCTGGGTTCAGCGAATGGATGCTGACCATCCGGATCTCTTTCCGGAAAGTGGAGGAGCCGCCTATTACACCCGATATGCAGGCCTATCTTCCTATCTCTCAAAGCACGTTCACACAGAAGTCGAGCAAGCGGCGATCCTGGCTCAGCTTAGAGATGGGGCTTTGCCTTATGACAGAGCTCTTTACCTCACGCACCATGGCCCTGGACATGTGAAGCAGGTGATAGAGAGAGCATCCGATCTTTGCCGTGAGCTTGCCCTGCAGCTTAGCCCATACGAAGGATACCTTTTACTCGCTGCCATCCATTTTCACGATGTTGGCAACGCGCTGGGGCGGGAAGAGCACGAGAAGAAGTGCTTCGAAGTGATGAGCGTCGCCGAGGTATCTGGGTTCCTTGGCGACTCCACTGAGAAGCGCGTAATCGCCAAGATTGCGGCTGCACACGGGGGGATGACAGACTCAGATGGTCGTGACACGATCAGTGTATTGCTGCCTGCAGATGAAAGGTATGGTCAGGAGATCCGCCCTCAGTTCTTAGCGGCTCTTCTTCGGTTTGCTGACGAACTCGCCGACGATCGCTCTCGGGCATCTCGTTTCATGCTTGAAGCGGGCCGGCTGCCTCCTTCGAGCGAGGTATTCCATGAGTACTCCTTTGCATTGCAGAGCGTCCGCGCGGTGGAGAGAGAGATAAGCTTGTCATTTGAGATCCAGAGATCGAAGGCGATCCGGACGTACCATCGCGATGGGCAGCAGGTGTTCTTGCTCGATGAAATCTACTCTCGGGTACAGAAGATGCATCAAGAGCGGATGTACTGCATGCGGTTCTGGCCCCATCCCTATCAGACCGTGCGGAGTATCCGGGCACGAGTAGAGGTGTATGGCGATACTGAACGGGATTTCCTGGCCGATCCTATTCGAACGATCACGTTTAGCCTTTCCGAGGCCGGGTACCCTGATTCGTCGAAAGATGAGTGCGACCTCTGTCTCGGCCTTGATCCGAACTTGCCGTCTGGGAAGTTCCTGAAGGGCGAGCTGGAAGAGGTTGAACGGAAGGAGGCCACCTAAATGCCCAGCTTTGATAATCCATTCACGGTACAGTCACCTGAAGATCTGCCTGCGGAGGAGGTCGTGGCTCTCTTTGTGCCCGTGTTCGGGGATTTCCCGAAGGTTCCTCGCATGGGCCATGTCTTTTTGCACGGCCCCCGAGGTTCCGGGAAGAGCATGATTTTCCGGTACCTGCAACCAGATTGTCAGTTATTGGTCAACGGGAAGTCGCGACTGTCTGATCTTGAGCACTATTCGGTATACGTGCCGCTGAAGAACTGCGATTTGAAGATTACTGAACTACGGCGATTGGAGGGTCAACACGCAAGCGTTATCTTGAACGAGCACTTCATGGTGCTGTATATCGCTACAAAGGCATTTGCATCGCTGTCGACGGGGGCTCTCGATAACCTCTCGAATGGCGATGTTAACGCGACACGCTCCTATTGCGAGTCAACCTTCGTGTCGCTTCTGCGGCGGTGTGGCCTGTCGGATGGTGACGTCTCCTTTGAAGGGTGCGCGACGGCACGCGGTTACATACTTCGGCTGCAGGAGATCTGTGAACGTCTGTTCGGCGAAGTTCGATCCTACCTCCGAAAACTGGCCTTTACCAAGGAACCCATGCCGTTCAACGGACCGTTATGCGGGTATCTTGACTTTCTTTTGCCAGCCCTGAAAGCTCTCAATGCCTTGCCGTTCATGCCCGGTCCGGATAAGCCAGTCTTTCTTCTTGTGGACGACGCAGACAACCTGAACCTTACACAAACCAAGATACTGAATTCCTGGGTTTCCTCGAGAACTAGCTCCGTTATAAGCATCAAAGTGTCAACCCAGATGCAGTATAAGACGTATCATACGGTCACAGGCCAGACCATAGACACTCCGCACGATTACTCAGAGGTGAATATCTCGACGGTGTATACTGCTGGAGGCAAGGCGAAGTACAGAGAAAGGGTTGGGGAGGTAGTGTCGAAGCGACTCAAACTATTCAGCATCAGCGCCTCACCGGAGGAGTTCTTCCCTTGTGACGACGAGCAGGAGGCGCGCATTCGGGAAATTGCCGACAAGTACAAGCTGCAATGGGAGGAGTCGGGGCGCGGGTATCGACCGGTTGATGACGCCTATCGGTACGCACGGCCCGACTACATCCGTAGCCTCGCAGGGCCGGCAAAGTCGAGTTATACATATAGTTACGCCGGTTTTGACCAACTCGTCCATATATCTTCCGGGGTGATACGATACTTCCTAGAGGCAGCCGCGCAGATGTACAGCACTGTTCGCTCACATGAGTCAACCTACAAGGTGGGACGCATTCCGCCGGGCATCCAAAATGATGTGGTAAGGGATCAGGCGAACGCCTTCCTATTTGAGGATTTGGAGAAAATCCGAGACGATGCTGCCGAGGAGGCTCCAGAGGAGGCCGTCGTATCAGGCCTCCACCGTCTTATCAGATCGCTCGGTGGGCTCTTTCGGGAAATCCTCCTTTCGAGCCGCTCAGAGCGGCGAGTATTCTCCGTTGCATTCCTTGACGCGCCAAGTGAGCGACTCCGCGAGGCATTCAAACTGGGGATTCGCTACGGATACTTCCATGTCTCCACCATTGGCAACAAGGAAGGAACTGGCCGGACGAGACTGTATATACTCAGTCGCAGACTTGCTCCCCTGTTCACCCTCGACCCCACGAGCTTCGCTGGTTACTTGTTCATGCGAAGCTCGCTCTTGGAGAATGCCCTGCAGCAGGACCCCGATAGCTTCTTGCGGACAATGGAAAAGCGAATCCGTGGACCTGGTGCCGATGATGTCCTGGAAGAGCGACAGCTTAAACTGTTTGACTAGGTGAGCCCCATGAGCATTAACAGGTACACACTTACTCAGCTGGACTCGATACTGCCTGGGAGGATTAATGTCTTCATTGGCTGTGCAAGCTACGAGGCACGCTGCTTGTCGATTCCATCGGCTCTGGACCCACAGAAGGTTGGGGTCGCACTGATCGCGCACAACAAGAATCTGGTGAAGCACGTTGGGGCAAACGCCGAGAAGCTTGCCGGCCGCTTTGGGACTGCCTGTATTCCTGTGGAGATTGACAGTGGGAATCCATTGCAGACAGCTGATGCTATTGCACACGGCCTCTCGAAGTCATGTCGGAATGGAGGTACGTACTTTGTCGACATCACCACGTTTACGCACGAATCCCTGTTGATTCTGTTGAAGTTGCTCAAAGAGCGAGTCACTGCATCGTGCAAGGTGCTTATAGGCTATGCAGGTGCCGCCGATTATGACCCCAATCGAAAGGGTGCGACGAAGTGGCTTAGTAGTGGGGTGGCGGATGTGCGGTCGGTTCTTGGCTATGCTGGCCAGATTCTTCCGTCGAGGAAGTCTCACCTAGTGATCCTGGTTGGTTTTGAGCACGAGCGGGCTGCCAAATTGATCGAGACCTTCGAGCCGAGTCGGATTTCGTTAGGGCACGGCATGGCGGGAACAGCCACAAACGCGAAGCACCAAGCAGCTACTGACTCGTTTCACAAGCTAGTGTTCGACATGGCCGCCCGATACGCGCCAGTGGAGAGCTTTGAGTTCTCCTGCAGCGACCCATGGGACTCTAAAAGGGCTATCCTGGAAAGGATGAAGGCATACCCAGACTGCAACGTCACAGTGGCTCCCATGAACACGAAACTGTCTACAGTTGGGTGCGCACTAGCCGCCCTAGAGGATGAGCGCGTGCAAGTATGCTACGCGCAGGCCATGCGGTACAACTACGAAAGCTACTCCGTCCCAGGAGACTCATGCTACCTATTTGAGTTGCCGGAGCTGATCACGCCTAAAACAGAATGATCATCCCAACGGCCTTCAATGACTAGTGTAGATTAAGCCAATGCGGGGTTCCTATCCCCTTTCTCACGTACTCATTCACCTGCCACAGTGACGGCACTCGCGGCGGCGTTGGGCGCGGCCACCCCAGGTGGGACGGGTGCCTTCTCCTCTAGCACAGCCAGCATCTGCGCTAGCTATTCGACCGTCAGCGCCGCGAGGTTGGCCGCCCCGGCCGCGACGTTGCCGCTGGGGGGGCGACGGAATCGGCCACTGGGGCAGGTACAGTGGTAGAAGAATCTTCACTAATCGCCATAACTCTTTTAGCCTACGAATCATGCAACATGGCGGAAATCTGCATGTTTTCCGGCAATTGCCTTGGCGGGATGCGGAAATCATGGCCTCATGTGGTCGTGAACATGGCAGATCGAAAGGAACGAACGATGAAGACCAAGGCGACAAACACGAAGCGAAACGACGAACGGCCGACCACCGCATGGCTAACGGAGCGGATGCGGAATGGTCGGCGGCGGATCGAGGTGCTGGGCTGGAAGCGCCTGACGGCCATCTACGCCGCCGGCGCACCCGGCAGTGCCGTCCGCAAGGCCATCAACGCCAAGGCCCGCCGGTGCGGCTACACGCCCCGGACCATCCTGGCCCTCAACGCCTAGTGAAAAGGGGCCAGACTTTGAGAAACCGCCCCCCTACCGGGGGCTCAACCAAAAGGAACGTACCATGAAGAAACGCAAGATCGAGATTGGCAAGGTCTACAGCGTCAAGGTCGGCGAGTCGGTCCTGCCGGTGCGGATCGATGAGTCCCTCGGTCACGGCCACTATGAGGGCATGGACATGCATAGCGGCAAGAAGGTCAAGGTCGCCATCGACGCCATCCGTGGCGACGGTTGCACGGCCAAGCAATGGCATCTCCAGCAGAAGCCGCAGGACCAGGAGACGCCCAAGGCCGAAACGAAGGCAAGCACGGCGACCACCGACAAGAAGAAGCCTGTCACCGTGCCTAAGGCCGACAAGAACAAGCGCCCTAGCGGGCTGGACGCCGCGGCCAAGGTGTTGGCAGAAGCCGGCGAGCCGCTGAACGCGGCCGAGATGGTCAAGCGGATGCTCGCCAAGGGCCTCTGGAAGACCTCCGGCAAGACGCCCACGGCGACCATCTACGCCGCCATCATCCGCGAGATCGCGGCAAAGGGTAAGGACGCCCGCTTTCGCAAGACCGCTCGCGGCATGTTCGAGCTGGCCAAGTAGTGCCTCCATTCCCCCACTTCCAACGCCCCGGTCCAAGCGGCCGGGGTTCTCTTAGGCCCTATATCGCCCAGGAACGGCCACGTTTGCGCAGGTTGCGACATGTCGACCTCGTCCGTACTTCCCTCCCTACCTTTGGCCGCGTCCGCAGGGTTACGCCACCGTGGTGGGGCCTGCGGCGAATGCGAAGGGGTCAGGCGGCACGGCGTCATCCACGATAACGTGGGCGTACAGGTTGGTCGTCCAGAGGTTGGCATGGCCCATCAGATCCCGCACGGCCGGCAGAGGCCAGCCCGCCGCCAGAAGGTGGCTAGCGCAGGTGTGCCGGCCGCAGTGAATGGTCAACATGCCCTGCCGCTCCGGCCCCAACACCCGGCAGGCGGAGATGAACCTGGCCCGGGCATTCCGCCGATCCAGGGGCCGGCCGCGGGCGGAGCAACTCTGGGCACAGACAAGCCGGTCCATTGCCCCAGCGCCCTGGCCCCGGCGTTCCGCCTTCCACGCCGATAGGCACGCTAGGGCCGTCGGCAGCCGCCACAAGGGCACCTGGCGGGCCTTGAGGCCCTTGGCGACGCCAGCGGGCACGTCCAGCACCGGACGGGGGATGTCCAGCTTGGCGTCCCGCAGGCGCAGGCCGCAGATCTCCGAGTTCCTCAGCCCGCAGAAGGTCGCCAGGCAGAAGATCACACGCGTCTGGCGCGTGTTCAGTGACCGGGCGGACTTGCGGCACAGCTCCGCCCAGATCCTCTCCACCTCCCGCCGGCTCAGGATGTCCGATTCCACGATCTTCCAGGCGCTCATGGTATTGCCCTTTCCGCTGTTACGGGTTCGTAGTCAATACGAGGCACGCCTGGAATGAGGCCAAGATTCCAAAGGGCAATCAAGCGGTTCTTCTCGAAAACGTAGTCATTTCGCCTGAAGTGACTACGATTTCGGCATGTTTCAGACGGCTAGCCCACTGGGACATCATGCCCCAGCGCGGGGAACGGATAACCGGCGGGGCCGCCAGATTCAGGACTGCCTAAATGTTCTCTGTGCCGCTCCGCGTGCGCCGCGCGGACCTCGCGGGCTACTTCCTCCGGCGTCTTCATGTGCTGAGTTAGGTCTGTCTTGGCCTCGACCTTGTCCGACTGGCCGAGGAGTTGCTTGCCCAGCCAGATGAGCATCGTGACGTTGCCGCCCATCGCAAGCTGGAACTGTTTGATTCGTAGCGAATTGTTTGCGTTCTCCCGGCCCTTTTTAATGACTGCCGCAAAACGCCGTTGCAGGGTATCCGGGGAACAGCCCAGAATGGTGGCAATGGCGGTGACCGGATTGCCCACGCTGGCCAACTTTTCAATCAGAACGGGGTCGAGCTTTTTACGAGGTCTCGCCATAATCCACCTGTGACTTCCACACGCCGCCCCTCATTGGAGCCGTCGTACTCATGGTTAACATGCGCCTTACGTTTCCCCTCGTGGCCGGTATAGAATTGCCGCCGCTGTAATCCAGTCCATTTGAGCGGGAGGTACCTTGACGCCCATACTTGACATAGTGCAACCCAACCAGGGCTACTTCATCGCACTGGCGGTGCTTGGAGTCCTCTGCGGGACTGCAGGTATCGTGTGCGTACGCACGTACAGCCATCGCATCCGATCGCAACGGAAGGTCCTGGAAAAATGGGCTTCTCAGAGCGGTTTTGAGCTTCAGGAAGCGTGTTACCGAAGGTTCTTCTGCGGCCTCTTCACTTTTTTTAGCTCGAAGGGACAAGGTGTATTTCGAATCACAGTCAAAGACGCGGCTGGGGGCATTCAGAAAGGCTTTGTGCGCGTGGGAGGATTCACGGGTTGGGGAGACTATGTCAAGGTCGCGTGGGATCGCAGCCCGGAAAGCGACGTCGATGTGCCTGACGTTGATGATATGCCGTAGCGGCCGGCAGAATTGGATCATGTGAGCACCTTCTCGATCTCAGTCCGTTCGGCCTTCTTCTCTGTGAACCGCTCCCACCGCTGGACGATCACGTCACAGTACAGCGGGTCGATCTCCATCAGGAAGGCCTTCCGGCCCGTCTGCTCGCAGGCGATCAGGGTGCTCCCGCTTCCGCCGAACAAATCCAGCACGTTCTCCCCGGGCAAAGACGAGTACTGGATCGCCCGTACGGCTAGTTCCACGGGCTTTTCCGTCAAGTGGATCATGGACTGTGGGTTGACCTTCTTGACCGACCAGACGTCGGTGATGTTGGCCGGACCGAAGAACTGGTGGGCCGCCCCTTCCCTCCAACCGTAGAAGCACCACTCGTGGTTGCCCATGAAATCCTTCCGCGTCAGGACCGGATGCTCCTTGACCCAGATGATCATCTGGCTGAAGTACAGCTCCGATTCGCGCAGGGCGTTTGGGTAGTTCCAGATGTTGGAGTACCCGCCCCAGATGTAGAAGCTGCGCCCCGGCTCCAGCACGCGCTGGATGTTGCCGAACCAGGCCCGCAGGAGCCGGGCGAACTCCTCGTCGGAGACGAAATCGTTCACGAGCGGCCGGTCCTTGGCGCGGAGCTTCTTGTCCGTCGCGTGCGTCTTGCCCCGGATGGCCATGTCCATGCCCTGCTGGCCGATGGGCCTGTCGCCGGTGGCGGCGATGGCGTTGTTGGACCGCGAGGCGACCTTCACGTTGTACGGTGGATCGGTATTGACCAGGTGGATGGTCGCACCGCCCAGGAGCAGATCCACATCCTGGGGCTTGCTGCTATCCCCGCACAGCAACCGATGGTTGCCCAGGATGTACAGGTCGCCCGGCCTGGTGACCGCCTCATCCGGCGGCAAGGGTATCTCGTCGGGATCGGTCAGGCCTTGCGTGCCGTCGGGGTTGAGAATCTTGGCCAGTTCGTCGGCATCGAACCCCAGCACCGACAGGCCGAAATCGGCCGCCTGGAGTTCTTTCACCTCCAGTGGCAGCAGGTCCATGTTCCACTCGGCCAGCGTTGCCGTCTGGTTGTCGGCAATGCGGTAGGCCTTGGCCTGTTGGGGAGTCAGATCCCCGGCGATGTGGACGGGCACCTGCTTAAGGCCCAGCTTCTTTGCCGCCAGCAGGCGGGTGTGGCCGACGACGATGACGAGGTCTTTATCCACCACGATCGGCTGGCGGAAGCCGAACTCTTTCAAGCTGGCCGCCACGGCGTCGACGGCCTGGTCGTTGACGCGGGGGTTCTTGTCGTAGGGCTTGATGCGGTCGATGGGAAGCATCTCCGTATGCATGGATCACGCTCCAATCCGTTGTTCTGCGCGATGTCCTTTGCCTGTCGCCCCGCCCCCAAAATACGCCGCCGTCTAAGCCGGGCCTAGGCGACAATGCCATTAGAACATCTAATCATTATATCATAACTATTAGCAATACTGATGTCAATGAGAATCAGGCTTCCTGCCGAAAAACGGGATCCCTTGACGCCACTACACCGGAGACGCACAATTCTGCGAGAAAATGCCGGACCGGCCGGATCACCCAGCTGTGCCGGCAACGGCACCCACCTGTTCTCTACTAGCCTTTTCGAGGCCGGAGACGGAGGCTGAGATATGGTAGATAAAGAGAAGGCCGCAAAGTTGCTGCTAAAATTGATGGGTGATGATTTTTGCGATGAAACACTTCAAAAATGGCATACTACCGCCCGCTCCAAGTGGTCAAAGGGGCAATATTCTCCAGACGATCTGCTGCTCGCAGAACGTATTTTGCGTAAATATCCCGCGTATGTCGAAGCGTTAGGCATGTATGCACTACAACCCACGATCCAAGCCAGACTGAATTACCAGATCCTAGACTATGTTCAAGAAAAAGCCGCCTTCATCTTGGTGATAGAGGCGGCAAAACATGGAGGGAAAAATCATGGTCTTGATCCCTTGACCATTCATGAATATGCCAAAGTACAACGAGAAGTCCACCGCCCCTTATTGCCCACAGGCATGGACAACCCCGTACCCAAAGGGATATGGCGGGCGTTGTGCGCTCAAGCTCAAGAACTTTGGGCAAAACACAGTAAAGAAGGTGATGCTTTCCTAGTGCGCCTTCGCGCCGCAGTGGCAGCAACCGCTGTAACAGCGGTTCATGACGAGAAAGCCCGTGACTCAGCCACCGTGGCGAAGCCAACCGATGAGCCGCTCACCAACCGAAAATCCCATGATCGCAATACGGGCAAGGCTGGACTTCGCCATTGGACCCAACCTGATCTTGACAACGCGATTCGTCAGTACCAGTCCCAACGGGCGGCCGCGTATGCTGACTTGCGGCAAGGGATTAAGAAGGGCAAGGCTGGAGCAAGGAAAGATGCGAAGAAACTGTTTGGACGCAATGTAATCGCACGAAAACTGGGTGTTCGCGGCCCGAGTATGGTAAGTCGATCCGAAGCCTGGATCGCCATCGCCGAAGAACTGCATATCCCGTTAGCTCGCAACAAGCTGAAGGGGGCACGGCACACAACAAAGACCGGGCGCATCGGGCATGAAATAGCTTTAGAAGCTCAATCGCAGAATCCGACGGGCGAAGATGACAATAAACCTTCGGACGCTCCACTGCTACAGGCAGAACGAGACAAGACATTGCGAGAGATTCGCCGCCTGGCTGAATATCCAAAAAAGAAGATGAAAGAAGAAGCCGGTGCACTTCTTGCGAAGTATGACGCTGGGGAAATAACTGACGAGCAAGTGCGGCAAACCGTTACCACCCTCTTGGTGCCTGCCGAGTAATCAAGCCCCTCTCGTGCCCACCTCAAACTGGGCATGCCCACCTCAAGTCAATATTCCTTTGAAAATATGCCAACAAATGACTGGGTGCGCTCCCAGTCGCCTTCCTATGTAAGGCCGCGAATGGCGCGGCCGTGAGAAGCACCTGATTTGGGAGTGATGCGACAATGCAAAACCTAACGAACGCAACCGCCGGACACACCGGAGGCGGGGATCGGACGCCTCGCGAATCGTCCGTATTAATCGATGTACAGGGGGTAGCCGCGCTGCTGAACTGCTCGGTGCGGCACGTTTACCGGCTCTGCGACCTGCATCGCATGCCGCGCCCGGTCAAGCTTGGCGCGCTGGCACGATGGTCGAAAACTGTGATCGCAAATTGGATCGATCAGGGCTGCCCATCATGCAGAAACGGGGGACAACGTGAGTAACTCCAACACTGTTCGAGCCGTTCTCAACCTCTTGGCAGGCGTTAAGCAGACTGGCTCTACTCAATGGCAGGCCCACTGCCCGGCGCATGATGATAAGCATGCCAGCTTGTCCATCGGACAAGGCGATGACGGCCGCGTGCTGCTGTATTGCCATGCCGGTTGCACCTTAGGCGACGTGCTGGCCAAAATCGGCTTGAGCGACACCAATCTATTCGCGCCGAGTGTTGCCCCCGCCTTCAGACGGCCGGCGTTGCCAGCCTCCAGGGCATACAGGAGCCGACCGATCTACAAAACAGCGGAAGAAGCCTTTGCTGAAGCCGGTCGTCAAGCCAACGGTCAATTCGTGTGCGCCTGGTCGTACCCTGGAGACACCTTCCGCGTCGCGCGCTTTGCCCTGAGAGACGGCGGCAAGACCTTCCGGCCGATTCACCGCAACACCGCTGGCTGGTCGATTGGGGATCCGGCCGGGCTGTTGCCTCTGTATCGTAGCGACGATCTTCCCGATGCCGGCCCAATTCTACTTGTAGAGGGCGAAAAATGCGTTGACGTGGCCTACGGCGTCGGTTTGCCCGCCGTCACCAGCGCCCACGGGGCCGGAAGCGCCCACAAGAGCGATTGGCATGCGCTGGCAGGGCGGGAAGTCATCATCCTTCCCGACAACGACGCCGCTGGTCATGGGTACGCCGAGGAAGCCGCCTTGATCTTGAGCCAGTTGACGCCGCCGGCCACAGTCAAGATCGTCGCCCTGCCCGACCTGAGTGAGCACGGCGACATTGCCGATTGGATAGGCCCTGACGGCCCGATGGGATCTAAGTCAGCCGATGAAATCAGAGCCGCCGTGCTGGACATGGCGAAGACGGCGAAGCCCTGGACGCCACCAGCGGCAACGGGCAAGCCACAAGCCGAGTCGCTCGCGCAAGGCGCTGAGGGAACCCCCACACAAGCCGAAGCGATTGTCCGCCTTGCCTTGGAACGTTACCGCCTCGGCGTAACTGACACCGGGGAACCGTTCGCTGTCGAGCGCAAGGGGCCGAATATCGCCCGTGTGTTCCGCGGTGGGCGTGAAGCCCTGCGCGCGGTGTTGGCGCGTGACTACCGCCGGACCTGCAGACGCACGGCCAATGCCTCCGCGCTTGCCGACACCCTCACCACCTTGGAAGGCGAAGGCTTGGACGCAACGCCGGAAGCCGTCGGCCTGCGCGTGGCCGAGTACAACGGTGGGATCATCTTGGACCTTGGCGACACCAAAGGCCAAGCGGTGATCGTGCGCCCCGGCGGCTGGGAGATCGTACCTATGTCCCCCGTTCTGTTTCGGCGAACGGCGCTTACCGCCGCGCTGCCCGTACCCGAGCGCGGTGGACGGCTGGACGAGCTACGGGGCCTCTTGAATCTGAGCGATGAAACCTGGCCGCTGGTGCGTGGTTGGCTTGTGGCGGCGATGCTGCCGTCCATGCCCCACCCGATCCTCCTGCTGGGCGGCGAGCAGGGCACGGGAAAAAGCACGGCCGCACGGATGCTGGTCAATCTGATAGATCCATCGCCTGCGCCGTTGCGTTCCGAGCCGCGCGACTCCGAAGGTTGGGCCTTGGCTGCCGCCGGATCATGGGCCGTGGCAGTGGACAACGTGAGTCGGATTCCGGGCTGGTGGAGCGATGTACTCTGCCGCGCTGTGAGCGGTGACGGCTGGGTGCGGCGAAAACTCTACACTGACGCGGACCTGTCTGTCCTTGCCTTCCGCCGCGTCGTAATCCTGACGAGCATCGACGCTGGGGCGATGCGCGGCGACCTGGGCGACCGTCTGCTTCTGGCAGACTTGGGTCGGATCGGCGACGCCGACCGAAAGACAGAGGCCAACCTCGACCGGAGCTATGTCGAAATCCGGCCGCGCGTCCTGGGGGGCCTTCTGGACACGCTGGTGGACGTCCTGGCGCGGTTGCCCAACATCACGGTTCCGAGGCTGCCGCGAATGGCGGACTTCGCGCGCGTGCTGGCCGCACTCGATGACGCGGACGGTGCAGACAGTTGCGCCCTTCGTCTGTACCAGGCCCAGGCCGGCCGAATCGCAGGCGAGGTCCTGGAGGCTGACGCTGTGGGCGTAGCCATCCTGGCGCTGCTGGATAAAACGGCCGGCTGGTGGGAAGGGACGACCACCGAGCTTCTGCAGGCGGTTCGACCGGCCGACAAGTTCCCGCACGGCTGGCCTGAAACGGCGCGCGCGCTGACTGGACGGTTGAAGCGACTGACCCCGGCATTGCGGGCTGCGAACGTGGAGGTCGAGCGGGACCGCACGGGCCATGACCGGGCGCGGCGGTTGACCCTCCGAAGGGTGGGGCAAAATAACGTCCGCACCGTCCGCAAGGATACGGAGGACATGCATCCGCATCCTCCCTGCGGACAGCTTGCGGACGATGCGGACGGTTCCGCGCAAGCTTCCTCGGGTAAGGAATGACGCCATGCGACCAGCCAACAGACATGCATCACGTCGGTGAAATTGTGAACCGGCTAGGAGAAATCGCCTTGAGCTTCCGCCGGAGTTGCGGCCCAGTGTGTCGCACGGACGCGGATTGACGAGAAGAAACATGGCTACGGTCTACCGCAAAATCTATCCTGTGCCGATGCCGCCCGGCGCGGAGATCATCCGTCTCCGTGGGCAGCGTATCGCAAGGTGGATCGACGGCCGCGGCAACGAGAAGACCGCCCCGGTTACGAAGAACGGCAGGAAGATCCTGCACGAGGCGGGATGCTGGTATGGCCGCTTCAGGGGCGCCGACGGCCGCGACACCCGTGTCTCTACCGGCTGCCACGACGAGCAGGCCGCCCGTAAAGTGCTGTCGGGCCTGCTGGCCGAGGTCGACAAGGTGCGGGCGGGCATTCTCACACCCCAGGAGAGCCAGGCCGCCCGCCACACGGCCAAGCCGATCAGCGATCATGTCGCCGCCTACATGGCCTATCTGGCGGCCAAGACCGTCCGCGGGCGGAAGGTGTCCGCCTCCCATCGCTACAACGTCGCTCGGCAGCTCGACCGCTTGGTGGCCGAGTGCGGCTTTCGGCGGATCGGCGACATCACCTGCCAGCGGGTCACGAAGTGGCTGGGCGACCAGACCGACAGGTCCGACAAGGCGCCGCGCACGGTCCTGAAATATCGTGCGAGCCTGACGGCCTTCTGCAAGTGGGCCGTGCGGGAAGGCCGACTGGCGGCCAATCTACTCGCAAGGCTGCCGGGTGTGGCTATCGATGAGGATCGCCGCAAGCGCCGGGCGCTGACGCTTGCGGAGATCACGGCCCTGCTGGAGGCGGCGGCTACGCGGCCGCTACGGGACGCGCTGCTGATTCGCCGCGGGGTTCGCAAGGGCCAGGAGACCGCCAAGGTAAGGCCGACCGAGCGAGATCGGCTGATTCGGCTCGGCCGAGAGCGGGCACTTATCTATAAGACTCTTATTTACAGCGGTTTGCGGAAAGGCGAGTTGGCAAGCTTGACCGTGGCCGACCTACATCTCAACGATCAACATCCTTATGTGGAACTGGCTGCCAAGAACGCCAAGAGCGGACGCGGTGCGAAGATCCCACTGCGGGCTGACCTCGCCGCCGAGCTCCGCGAGCACCTGGATAGCAGGCTTGCCCAGTACCGCCGGCAGATGCTGAAGGACGGGCGGACCGAGGTGCCGCTCGCCCTACCCGGCGAGATGAGGCTATTCGACGTGCCGGACGATTTGGTCCGAATCTTCGACCGCGACCTGGCGGCGGCTGGAATCGCAAAGACCGACGTCGATGGCAAGACGGTCGACGTCCACAGCCTGCGGCACACCTTCGCCACGTTGCTCAGCAAGGCCGGCGTGGTGCCGCGAATGGCGCAAGAACTGATGCGGCATAGCGACATCCGTCTGACGATGAACACCTACACCCACCTCCAGCTCATCGACACAGCCGGGGCGGTTGAGCTGCTGCCCAGCGTCGGCCTCGTGCAGCACGAAACCAGCCCGCAGGTCGCCACGGGCACGAACGGCCCGGTTGGCGTTGCATGAAACGGTGCCGGTTTCGGTGCCAGCGGTGACGGAATCAGTGACACCGGTGCCGGAGTGTAGTCCACCGCTGTCGCGTACTGTCACTTGTTGGCAAAACGAAAAATCTTCGGAGCCAACACAAAAACGCTTTCCCACAGCCCCAGCGCGATGACCGTCGCCACCGTATCGGTGATCCAGTCCGCCAGGTCCGTCGAGCGACCGAAAAATTGCTGCGTATACTCATCCACGGCGGCGTAGATCATCATCACCGAGAGCACCAGCAGCACGCGACGGCCCCGCGTCACCCCGAACGCTACGACCGCCAATACGAACCAGCTGCTCAGCCCCAGAAACCCCACACCGTGCAGCACAAAGTGCCCCAGATCGAGTATCTCCGTGGGAATGCTCTTGCTGGGAATGTGCGTGGCCGTAAAGGCGCCAACCCACACGAGCAGAAAGATGATCAGCACCGGCTTTCGCCACCGGTGAAGAAATGATTCAATCCTTTCCACGTGCCCGGTCCGATCATACGTCTTGCCGGCCCTAACGGCCGCTGACTACCGCTCAGAACTCTTCGACGGTCAAATCCGTCCCGGTGGGGAAGACCGTTATAACCGGCGGAGTCTGTTTCGCCTTGTGAGTGATGACGGTGTTGTTCGCCTTGGTGAAGCCGTCAATGATCCGCACCGACCGGATGCCGCCGGAACCGTACAGGCCCCAGAAGCCGAAGGGCGTGCCGCCGTTGCCGTACTCGGCGTTCACGATGACCATCGGGCCCATCCGGGCGGCCGAGAAGTTTGAATTGATGAACAGGTTGTGCGCGGTCTTAGGCCCGGTGATGGTCAGGCTGGCAATGGTGGCTGACGTATTCACGAAGTCATTGGCGCTCGTAGCGTGCAGAGTGACGCTCGGATCGATCCCGGCGAGGACATCGACGTCTGTAGCGCTCTTGAGCTGAAGGTTTCCGATATTGCCGGTTGCTCGAACGTTCAGGTCGAAGGCGTCGCCCTTAATCATCAAGTTCCCGACGCTGCCGCCGGCATTCATCGTCAAACCGTCGATCGCGCCCGGGATTGTGTCAGACACTGTCCAATTGCCCATATTGTTTGTGGTGTTTATCGTCTCATCGGTGATGGTGTCCGCGGACCCCGCGCCGGCGCCCGTGACCGTCACGGCGACAATGCTGCCGGCGACTTCCCACGTGCAGCCGTTGAGGCTGCCGAGGGTCGCGGAAATCAGGTTGGTAGATTCACTGGCGTCGAACAGCCACATATCGGTGTTGAACGCGCCGGCCACCTTCAGATTATCGATCTCCGGCGCGATGATGATCGGGGTGATGGTGTCCTGGGGCACGGAGCCGGCCGTGAAATTCCGGATATACGTCCAGGACCGCAGGTTCATGTCCATGACATTGTCGAAGGTCCAGTTGGTCTCGAAGCTGCAGGCCGGTGCGGGTCCGCCGGGAGACCACCCGACCCATAGCGATTGCGCGTCGCCTTGAACGTTCTGCACGATGACGTTTCCTATGGTCCCGCTGACCACCAAGGCCCCGTTGCCGGTAAGCGACGTGGTGGGGGCGCTGAGCGTGCCCATGTTTCCGATCACCGCGATGCTGTCCACGGTGTCACTGCCGCCGCCTGCCGTCGTGATCGTCAGAGCGTTGCCGGTTTTGGGATCCGCTCCGACGGCCACCATGGCACGAATGTCCGGCGCCCCGGTGGATGCGCCCATGTCAGCCCGCAAGACGTAGACCGTCGTGGCCGGGTCGGCAGCGCCGAGTTTGACGGTGGTCGTCTTGCCGACGGAGTTGGTAAAGCTCATGCTGGGGCGGCTCTTGGTGAGGATCGTTCCGAACAGTGATCCCGCCGTCACGCCGCTGCCGCTGACGTTGTTGCTGATGTTGGCCTGGTTGCCCGTGCCATTGCTGCCGGCCGCGCCTGTCGAACCGCCGTTGATTCCCGTTCCCCCCGCGCCGCCGGTGCCGCCGGTGGCGATGTTGGCGTCGCTATTGGCGCCATAGGTGACATTGATGGCAACGGACCCGCCGGTGTTGTTTACATAGATCCCGCCGCCGGTGCCGTCCCCGCCTGCGCCGCCGGCGCCGCCGTCGTACTGGGTGAGATCCGTGGCGGAAGCGTTGCCGCCATGTCCGCCGTTGCCTCCGATGGCTGCGTCGGCAGTGATGGTCGTGCCGAAGAGGGTCAGCGAGGCATTGCTGGAATACACGCCGCCGCCCTGGCCGTTGCCGCCTGCGCCGCCGGTGCCGCCGGCGCCGCCGGAGGCAGGAGCGCTTCCGGCGCCGCCGGATCCGCCCTCGGCCGTGTCACTGTCAAACTGTCCCGCGATAACAACGAGTGAACTGTCGTCGACAACGAAGATGCCGCCGCCATGGGCGTTTGCGCCCGTGTTGCCGTTGATATGGGTGCTGGTCCCGGCGCCGCCCGTGCCGCCGATGGCCTCATTCTCGTCTACATTGGTCCCCGCCAGCGTCACGGTTGACCCTTTTGAATAGATGCCGCCGCCGGTGGCCGTTCCGGCCGCATAATCGGCGCCGCCGGCCTGACCCTCTGCCCTATTCGAGTCAATGGTCGCGTTGTTGAGAGTGACAGCCCCGTCGATAACATAGATGCCGCCGCCGCTTGAAGCGCCATCGTCTCCGCCGGACCCGCCGACGCCGCCCTGCGCACTATTGCTGTCAATCGTAATGGTGTTGCTTGCCTCGCCGGTATACCCGCCGGTAAACGACGCGGTATCGAGATACACCCCCCCGCCGCCACCGGCGCCGCCGGTGGGCTCACCGCTGCCACTGGCGGAGTTGCCGCCCACGGCTTCATTGTGATCAATCAGGCCACTGCCATTGAATGTGACAAACCCCGTATAGACATACAGCCCGCCGCCATCGGCATTGCCGCCTGCGCCGCCGGTGTCGCCCGCGCCGCCATTGCCGCCCTGCGCCGTATTGCCGCTGCCTCCGGAAGCGCCTATGCTGCCGCTGAAGGTCAGTGTGCCATTGGCCAGGAAGACGCCGCCGCCATTGGCGTTGCCGCCGGCCCCGCCGGGACCGCCGCTGTCTGAACCGCCCGCTCCGCCGTCGCCGCCTAAGCCGGCGTTGGCCGTGTTGTTGGTGACCGTTCCATTGGCCAAAACGACCGAGCTCCACTCCGCACCGTTATTGAAGGCAAGCGTGTTGTCACCAACGGCAATGGCCCCGCCGTCGGCATCGCCGCCCGCCCCGCCGCTGCCGCCTTCCGCGGTGCCGCCGGGGGTGCCGCCTGTAGTGCCGTTGCCTGCGGTGATCGTGTTGGAATCAAATGCGGTGGCGGTAATGCTGATCCGTCCGGCTGAGGCATAGAGGCCGCCGCCGCCGGCCATGCCACCGTTGCCGCCTGACCCGCCCTCACCGCCGCTGCCGCTGCCTTCGCCGGTTGGGCCGCCTTGTTCGCCGGCGCCGCCATCACCCGCGGTGGCCGTGTTGTGGCTGACGGCGCCGCCTGAATACGAGAGGGTGGCACTGGTGGGCCCGGCCGTGCCAAACCAGGCATAGAATATCCCTCCGCCCAAGGCTTCGCCGCCGTCCCCGCCGCTGCCGCCTGTCTCGTCGTTGCCGGTGCTGCTGCCGCCGTCCGCACCGTCACCGGCGGTAAGGGTATTGAGGTTTACGTCAGCGCCGCCACTGACGGTTATCGCGGCGATGTTGACCACACCGCCATTTGAGCTGATGCCGCCGCCGAGGGCGTCTCCGCCATGTCCGCCGGTGCCGCCGGCGGCGCCGCTGCCGCCATTGGAACCGTCGCCGGCGGCGATCGAATTGGAGTTCACCGTTCCGCCAGTTATGGCGATCGTTCCACCGGTCTGCGAGAGTGTGATGAGTCCGCCGATTTCACTGAGTGTCTTGGACAGCCTTCCGGTGCCTGAGCATATTCCGCCGCCGACAGCCGTGCCGCCGTTACCGCCGCTTCCGCCGCTGGCGGTGCCGACGCCACTGCCGCCGCTGCCGCCGTCGCCGGCGGTTAGACTGTTGCCGTTCATCGCCACGCCGTGTTGTGCCGCATCCGGTTTCAGCGTCAAACTGGCCGTATTGAAAAAGATGCCGCCGCCTAACACGCTACCGCCGTCGCCGCCATCGCCGCCCGGTTGTCCGGCGGCCCCGCTGCCGCCGTCTCCGGCGGTGGCGACGTTATCCTGAATCGAACCGCCGATGATGGTGACCGTTCCATTCGGCGCCGCGATTCCCCCGCCGACCACGTGGCCACCTGTGCCTCCGCTGCCTCCCGCACCGGTGCCGTCACCGGTGCCACCGTTCCCGCCGATACCGCCGGCGAGGGTGTTGTTCTCAATGATCATGTCCGTCAGGGTGGCATTGCCGCCGAAGATGGAGATTATGCCGACCACCAAGCCGCCATGGCCGCCGTCGCCGCCCTTATCATCGGAGCCGGCCTCGGCGGCGTGCCCTGTGCCGCCGCCGTGGGCCGTAGCCGTATTGGCGTCGAAAACCCCCAGCGTGCCGTTGCCGGTGAGGGTCAAGGAACCGGAATTAACATAGACAGCCGCACCAGCCGCTATGCCGCCGTCGCCACCGCTGCCGCCGCTACCGCTGCTGGAGATGGCGCCATTGCCGCCGATGCCGCTGGTTACCTGGTTGTCGTGGGCGTTGACGTTGGTCATCTTCAGGGTGCCTGCCGCCATGTAAACGCCGCCGCCGAGGCCGTTGCCGCCGTGGCTGCCGGAGGCCCCGTTGTCACTGGAGTTCACGCCATCGCCGCCAACGCCGCCCGTGGCCGTGTTGCCGGTGAAGCTGCCCCCGGTCACCGTCAACACGCCGCTGGTCATGTAGATGCCGCCGCCCTTGCCGTCCGAACCGCTACCGCCGTCGCTGCCGGCGGCGCCGGTGACCGCGTTGTCCAGCAGCGTGACGTTATTCAAGGTGACGTTGGCGTTGGCGTCCAGGAGCATGCCGCCGCCTAACGCGCTGCCGCCGGTCACCTGGCCGTTCTCGATGGTCAGGTTACTGAGGGTCGCGCGGACGTTCGATGTGACCTCGAAGATGCGGCTGAGCAAGCCGCCGTCAATGGTCATGTTGTTGCTGTCGTTAAGGTTGGTGCCGTTGATGGTGGCTGTGCCTACAGGGTCGGAGATCGAGAGTTCACCATTGCTGAGATCAATGGTGTCGGCCCCGGATATGTTGAATGTGATGGTGTGGCTGCCGGGATGCGTGTTGGCTTGAGTGATCGCATACCTCAAGGTCCCCAGCACGTTTGCGTCACCCGCGGAAGTCACAAGGTAAGGGCTGGTGCTCAACAGCAATCGCGGCTCCAAGAGCTCCAGGGCGGGCAGGCGTTGGCTTTGAGTGCTAGGACGCCGACGGGTCCTCAAACCAATAGCTTTCTCCAGTGAGTTTCTGCGATTCCGTTCGCTCTTCACTGTCCTTACCTTTCATCCGACATTCCCCAAGGACCTTCTCGCTGACGATGACCGCCAGCGATGCGCGCGCTTCTACCGCGCCTTGGTAGTCTCGGCAAGCGCATTCCAGGCGCCCCAAGCTCCTGCGGGGCCTCTCAGACAGCAGTCCTTGAGGACCACCCCTTGTTGTTTTCAAAGAGTCCGTATGATGGCAAGTGCTTCGGAGCGTTCTGCCAACCGGCGAACTGACTTCGAGGGGGCTTGCACTAGGTTGCTGAAGCGATCCCAAAAGAGATTGCGATGAGAGAAGGTCGGTGCCGGTTTCGGTGCCAGCGGTGACGGAATCAGTGACACCGGTGCCGGAATCGGTGCCGGACTGTAGTCCACCGCTGTCACTTATTGTCACTCGTTGGCAAAACGGACCGGTCAAACCCCTCGCTGCGAAACGTCCCAAGTCTTGGAACCTGCGGAATAAAGGCAACGTCTGTCGCTCGCTGTCATCTCCTGGCAACGATTGTCAAAACAGCCAGCGGAGGGAATCGAACCCACAACATCCGCTTTACAAAAGCGGTGCTCTACCATTGAGCTACGCTGGCCTGGTTTACGAACTTTATACGCCCGGCCCAAAAGGTTGCAAAGCCCAAAAAGGCAGCCCACAACTTCCACCATCGGCTAGATGGGCCAAGAAGGTTTGACCTGCCTACCGGCAGGCAGGCGTGACTTGGCCCTGTCAGGCCGGGGTCCGCGGGACGGCTGGGGCGTCGGCCGGGCGGCTACTTTGTTGTGGCTGAGGCCGCCGGGGCGGGAAGCTGTTGCGTCTTCTCGTGGTAGTCGTAGAAGGCTTCGTAGTTCTTCCGCAGGTAGCCGCCGGGGGTCGCTATGACGCAGTTCAGCACCACGCCCAGAATGTGCGCCCCGACGCGCAGGAGCATGTCGCGCGCCCGCAAGACGATTCCATGGGTATTGGCGCCGGCACGGACCACCAGCACCACGCCGTCCACCATGGTGCTCAGGCCGACGGCGTCGGTGACGACCAGGCAGGGCGCGGAGTCAAAGAGTATCTGATCGTACTCCGCGGACATTTCGGCAATCACGGTTCGCATCTGATCGCTGGCCAACAGTTCGGCAGGATTGGGCGGCAGCGTTCCGGCCGGCAGGACGAAAAGGTTGCTCTCCACTTCGACGACTAGGTCGCGCCAGCTCTTCCGGCCGACCAGGGCGCTGCTGATCCCCTCCTGGGCCGGCTGAGCGAACAACTGGCTGATCATCGGCTGGCGGAAATTGGTGTCCACGACCAGCACGCGCCGTCCCGTCCGGGCCGCCGCGGTGGCCAGGTTCAGGGCCACGGTCGTCCGCCCGTCCAGAGGGGTGGCGCTGGCGATCAGGACGGTCCGCCGCTGGCTGGCCGGACCGCTGAACAGCAGGCAGGTGTGAATATGCCGGAAGGCCTCGCAGAACAGCGAGGCAGGGTGCGTGCGGAAAGCCAGGCGAAGGTCGCCGATCTCGTCGTCCAGGTCCTCGGCGTGAGGCACCATGCCCAGCATGGGCAGGTCCACGCGGCGGGAGATGTCCGAGGGGCTCTTGATGGAGGTATCCATCATCTCCAGCAGGAAGGCCAGGCCCAGCCCGATCATCAAGCCCAGGATGATCCCCGCGGGCATCATGATCTGCCACTGCGGGAAGGACATGTCTTTGGGAATGGTTGCTCGGGCGGCGATCGAGATCGTTCGCTCACCGCCCTTGGACAACAGGTTCAGGTCCAGCAGGCGGCCGTCGATCCGCTTGATGTTCTCGTTGAGGGTTTCTTCCTTGGCCGCCAGGGCTTGCACGGTAGACAGGTTGGCCTGAAGGTCTCGCAGGGTGTTGAGGGCCTCGTTGTACTTTTCACGGACGTCCATCACCTGTTTGGTGATGTTTTCCAGGTTCGCCTGGGCCCCGCTCTTGAGACCGCGAACAGCGGTGGAGATCAGCTCGTTTCTCCTGCTTTCCAGCTCCTTGCCGGTGATCTCGATGGTGGCTTCCAAGTCCAGGACCTGGCGATGCTGAGGGCCGAGCTTTTCGGCCAGGCGGTCCTTTTGCGTGACGAGCTGGGAAAGGTTGAACTCCAACTGGTGGACGTTGGTGTCCATGTCCAGCACCCGCTGCACTTCACGGGTGGTGCCCAGGGTGCCGGCCTTTTCCTGGGCCTCGATGACGGCCAGGTCGGCCCGGGCCTGGGCCTGGAGCAATTCCAGATTCATCAACTGCCGCGTCAGGTCCTGAAGCTTAATGTCCTGGACGTTGTAATTGCTCTGGAGGTTGGGAAAATCGCGTTTGGCAATGGCCGACTGGGTGCGCGTGTCGCTCAGTTCAGTTTCCAGCCTTCGTTTTTCATCTTCCAGGCGGGTGGCGTCCTGGCTGTTGCCGGTTTCCATGTTCTGAGCGCTGTACGCCACATAGGCCTCGGCCACGGCGTTGACAACCTCGGGTAGATCGTTCTTATCGGTGCCGGTCAGCGCGATCCGAATGAACGTGGACTCCGCCACGGGGGCGACCTTCAAGTCGTCGGTCAGCTTGGCCAGGGGATCCCTCTGCTGGGCAAACCAGGCCGTACGCCTCACCGATGGCGACTTGATGGCTTCTTGAAGCACCGGCGTGGTCAAGACCAGTTTGGCGTGGGACATTTTTTCGCGGTCCATCACGTCCTTAGGCACCAGTTGCTGGCTGACGGCCAGGGCGACGGTCTTGGGCATTTCCACATTCAAAAGGGCCCAGGCGGTGTAGAAAGGCCAGAACATGCTCCAGACGAGGGTCACGACCGCCGCGATGGCTGCGGCAATCAGGACCGACAGGGTGATCAGCCACTTGCGCTTGCGGACGATCTTCATGATGTCCGCAGGCGTCAAGCCGGCCCCGCCGGAAGGGGCCATAAACCCCGGACGGCCCATCGGCCCGCCCGCGGTGATCTGAGGCACCCGGTCTCGCGTGGATACGACACTCATAACGACACTCTGATTGTATGTTCCTTAAATTACTTCGGCTGTACCCGCTCCAACGCCTTAGAAATATCCTTGGCCAGCGGGTCGTCGGGATTATGCAGGATCTCCAGACTCTGACGGTAATGCTGGACGGCTTCTCCCGCACGGCGGGTTTGCTCGCAGACCCACCCCAGGTGGTATTGGATCAGGGCCGAGGAGACAGGCACTCGGCTCAATTGGAAGGCTCGGAGCAGTTCTTTTTCCGCCGAGACGTAATCGCCGGTCTTGGCCAGGACCCAGCCGTACGTATCCAGAACTTCGGCGCTGTCGGGCACGATTTTAGCCGCTTGCGCCGCGTAGGGTTTGGCCTTTGCGGGCTGGTCCATGTCGCTGACATACATATAGGCCAGGTTATTGAGGGTAGCCGAGTCGTTGCCGTTATCCTTAAGGGAAGCCAGATAGGAATTTTCCGCCTCGGTAAATTTCTGCATCTGGTAGTACGTCATGCCCAGCTCGCGTTCGGCCACGGCCTTGTCCGCCGGGTTGGCGGCAATCGAACTGGCCTTGGTCAGGGCCTCAGCGGCCTTGGGATAATCCTTCGCGTTGTCGTAAAGCATGCCCAACAGGAGATACAGCAACGTATTGTCGCCGCCGGTCTTGAGCCAGCCGGTCACTTTGGAGATCGCGGCGTTTACCCCGACGGCCTGCTGGAACTGCGCGGCGACCTCTATCACGTCGGCGGACGACGACGCCTTGAACGCCGCCCGGAACACCGAATCGGCCTCCTCGGTACGGTTCAATTTGGTCATCGCCGCGGCGCGGAGGGCCATCTCCACGGCCGTGTAGTTCGGCTTATCTTTGTAGCTGTCGGTGACGGCCAGGACCCTGTTGAAGTCGCCGGACTCCATCAATACCTGGAGGTACATCTTCAGAAGCGATTCGGACTGCGGCGCCATTTTCAGCGCCGCTTCCATAGCCGTCACGGCACGGGGAAGGTTGCCGGTGGCGTGATACATGCGGGCTTCCGCCAGAAGATAGGTGGGGTCGTTGGGGAATTTGGTCTTGGCCTCGGTGAGGATTTCCGCGACTTTGGGCCACCGCTGCTGCTGTTCGTAGATCTCCAGCATTTTTTGCATCGCGGGGGCATAGTCGGCGGTTTCGGGCTGGCTGAGTATCTCGCGGAGGACCATCGTCGCCATGTCCAGGTCGCCCAGGCGAATATGAAGGTCGGCCAAGTTCATGGCGATTTGGGGATCGTTGGAGACTCCCTTGGCCTTGGTCAAGGCCATCTTGGCCTCGGTGGTCTTTCCCTGGGAGAGGTAAATGTTCGCCTCGCCGAGTAGCGCCATCACTTCCGAGGGGTTGATGCGGATCGCTCGATCGAAGTCATCCAACGCCTGCTCCCTATTCCCTTGCCGGGCCGCTAAAAGGCCCTTGAGGGTCAGCAGGTCGGCGTCGGAGGGATTGGCCGCCATCAGGGCGTTGAGCCGCTGCTCCGCCTGGGGCAGTTGATCCGCGTTGAGTTGATAACGGACAATCTCCTTCGCCGCCGCCGCATCGTCGGGTTGGAGTTCCAGATATTTCGCCAGTGCCTCGGCAGCGCCGGCCCAGTCGCCGCGGCGCGCCAGCAAAGCCGACATCGCCTTGGGACCTCGGGGGTCTTTGGGGGCGATTTCGATGGCCTTATCGATGGCGGCCTTCGCCTGGTCGGGGGCCGTATCGATCAAGTAATCGGCGTACACCAGGTAGGCGGCGACTTTATCCGGCCAGCTCTGAAGCAGGTCGGTCAAAAGCTTTTCCGCTTCCTTGTTCCGGCCGGTGCGGATGTAGAAACCGGCCAACAGCCGCCCCGCCGCCAACTTGTTGGTGCTGTCGGCATACAGAGCGGTATACACGCCCTCGGCCTTGGGCCACTGCTTGGCCTTTTCGTAAAGCATCGCCAAGCGTATGCGATTATCCCCGTCGGAGGGGTTCTGCCGCAGGAGGCGTTCCCGATAGGCAATCACCTCATCGACGTTGGCCTTGCTTTCCAACATCACCAGGTACCTTTGCTGGACGTACGGATTGGTGGGATCCAGACGGTAGGCCCGCTCGATCCAGCCGGCGTGCTCCGCCATCCGGTTCTGCCGCTCGGTGATCATGGCCATGGCCACCAGGGCCGGCAGATAGGACGGATCGGCCTTGGCCATCGTCATGAAGGCCTTCTCGGCCTTGTCCATGTCGCCGGTCTGAAGGTAGCAATCTCCCAACATGATCCAGGCCACTTTGGCGTCGGGGTTCTTGGCGACGACCTGGGTGAGGGACTCGATGGCGCCGGCGAATTCACCTTTCGCCATGGCCAGGCGCGCGGAGGAAATCTTTCCGTCCGCCTGGTCGAGGTTGGCCTTCTTGGCCGCCTGGACGCAATCCCCCGCCAGCTTCCAATCTTGCTTGATGAGGGCATAGCTCATGAGGCGATCGACGACGACCGGATCGTCGGCCTTGAGCCGGAAGGCATCCTGAAGATACTTGCCCTGGCCTTCCGGATCGCCGTAGCGGGAGGCGTAGATGGCCTTATCCAGATCGCGCTTCACCGGATCGGTGTTGTTCAGATCGGCCAGTTGAAGGGCCAATTGGTATCGCTTGGCGCGATCCTTCTCCGAGATGAACTTTTCCTGCAAGTCCAGCGAGGCCGATTGCTCCGGATGAGCGGCCTTGATCTCCGCCAGAAGGGCCTTGACCTTGGCCAAATCTTCCATGCCCACATAGCAGGTCAGCAGGCTCTGCCGGACCACGTCGCTGTCGGGGACCTTCGCGTGAAGGCGCTCCAGAAGGCTGATGGCCTCGGTCCGCTCGTCTTTCACCCACATCGCCTGGGCACGCGCCACCAGCGCCGCCAACACGCGAGGCGGGACCTCCTTGGCCGCCAACACGCTCTCCAGCGACGTCTCGCCCTGCAGGGCTCCCAGCGAGGCGCGGAGGCTCTTGGCTTCGGCGTTGTTGGGATCGGCCCGCAGAACCTGGTCGAGATAGCGCTGCGCCTCGTCAAAATTGCGATACCGCGCCTCCAGTTGCGCCCGGGCCAGCAGGATCCGCTTGTCCGTGGCATAGGCGGGATTGCGCTGCATGACGCTGAGGACCTGCTCCGCCTTGCCGGGCAGATCCTTCATGAAGTAGATCTGCACGAGGGCGATCGCCACTTGGGGGTCGGCCCCGAGGTTTTCGTAGGCCTGTTCCAGCAGCGGCTGGGCCTTGGCGATGTCCTTCTCCATGAAGGCCAGCCGGCCGGCGATCTTCTCGCGCTGGCCGGGAAGATTGCTTTCGTTGTGTGACAGCTGGTCCAGGATGTCCTTGGCCTCCGCGATGTCCTTGGCCTTGGCGGCCTCCTCGGCGCTGCTGGCGTCGTCCAACAGCATGTTGGCCAGCAGGGCCAGCAACTGCGAGCGGCTCATCAGCAGAGGGGCTCGCACCTGGGTGTCGGCGGGAGAGGTGGCCGGGGTGTTGGCCAGCTTCTTGTCGACGATGGCCAGGCCGTCTCGCAAGGCCGCCACGGCTTTTTCGGGCTGGTTCTGAATGCGATACAGATAGGACAGCAGACTGTAAATGCGGGAATCGCTGTTATCGATCTGCTTGGCCTTTTCCAGGGCGCTGAGGGCGGCGTCCATCTTGCCGTCTCTTCGGAGCCGGTCGGCCAGGGCGATCTCGCCGACGGGGTTCTTGGGATCGCGGGCAATGGCTTCCTGAATCTGCGCCATGGCTTCCATGGGCCGCTTCTGGCTCTCCAAAAAGTCGGCGTAGTAGACGCGCAGCCTGGCATCGTTGGGAATTTTGGCGATAGCGTCTTCATAGGCGGCGACGGCTTCGTCCGTGCGTTCTTCTTCTTGCAGGAAGGCCGTGTACGCCTCGCGGTAGGTGGCATTATCGCTCGCCAGTTCGATGGCCCGGCGGAAATCGCGGATGGCGTTGTCGGTATTGGCCCCGGGGACGCCCTTGGCGAGGCTGGCCCAGGCCAGGGCACGCCAGAACGTCGTCTTGTGGTCGTTGGGCTCCAGCGTCAGTAGGGCGTCGGCTTCTTTGATAAAGAGCATCCAATCGCCATGTTGGGCGATGCCCCACGTCAGCTCGGTCAGCATGCGCTGGGCGGGCAGGTTGGTGCTATCCTGAACGATCGCGGCGTGCAGCGCCGCCCGGACCTGGTTGAAAAGCTGAGCCCGCTGCGAATCGCCGAGCTGCAGGCGGCGATTGTTCAGCCAGTCCAGGTGTAGCAAGGCGAACTGATAATAGTAATCCGCCTTGGCGGCGGGGTTGGGGGCATACCGGATGGCCCGTAGCATCTGCTTTTCGGCTTCGTCGTAGTCGCCCGCTTGCTGGGCCGTCTTGGACCGGTGAGCGGCCTCCACGGGATTGATCCGGAAAATCTTGCGATACCATCCCATTTTGTAGGCGCCGTAGCCCCCCGCCCCGATCAGGAAGACCAGGATGACGGACAAGATCAGGATCAAACGCGTGTTCAATTTCTTCCGTTTCGCCATGAATCGACGCTGCCTCTCTGTCTAGAAAACCCCTCAAGGGGCCGAAGGAGATGAAGCATTCAGTTTATCCACAACCGACGGCATGGGCCACGTGGCCACCACTGCCGGCATGAACATGTCGAGGAACTCGTTCACCGACCGGTCCGCTTCCGCGAAATCGCTCACCGGTCCGGTCGGCGCCAGTTGAATCTTAGCAAAATAACAATGGCGCACCCACGGTTTCGTGAGCTCCAGCCGCACTTTTTCCCACGAGACTTCCGGCTGGCCGTTGAGGCTGAACGCGTAGTACTGCACGTACCGCCGGACGTCCAGCCCGGTGCGGTCGGTCATCTCGTAGCCGACGCGGTTGAATGCCGCGTGATCCCAGGGGGCGCTCGCCCCCGGCGCGTTCATTTCCAACCGCTTGGCGGCCGCCGGCAGCATCGTCGCCCCGCCGGCCACCAGACAGCGGTCCGGCACGTGGGGAACCTGGTACAGCCGGCCGGTGTAGTAGTACAACTCCAACCGCCAGTAGCGGAACGGGCTGGAGGGCGACTCCACGCGCGTGTCCCGATAGATCCGAACCATGTACCAGTTGCTGCTTCGACTGGCCAGCCGATCCTTATCCAAGGACGTATTGATCTTCAGCGTGTCCAGCACGTCCTGCCGCAGCACGACGTCCCCGTCCGGCCTGCCGTCCAGCTCCTTCTCGAACTCTCCATCCCCCACCAGGACATAGGGCCCCAGGCGATCGGGAAAGGAGATGAGGCGGCAATCGGCGTCGACTTTCACGGCCGGCGTCCACGGGACCGGATCCTTGCGCGTCACCCATTTGAGCTGGGCGATCGCCCAATCCCATCCCAGCCACGTGATGGCCAGAATGGCGGCGGCAATGAGGAAATGGCGATTGCGCCAGGCGGTGCTCCGCCAGGTGCCGCCGAGGCCCGTGCCCGCAGGATCGCCCACCGCATTCATTCGGACGTCTTCTCCTGGCCGGCGGTTCCGGGTGGACTCTCTTCGTCCACTTCCACCACCAGACTCCGAAGCAGCCAGCTCAACAGCCAAAATAAAAGTACCGCCGGGATCAGCATGACCATGCCCGCGACTTCGTGCATGAAGTCCTGTCCCAGCTCCGGTCGATCGATCACGTACATCACGCAGGTGATGGCCACCCGCGCCACGTTCAGCAGGATGGCAATCGGCACCGCCGCGGCCACCAGCACCACCCGCTGCCAGATGGGGCGGTACTCCAGGTACGCCCACGCCACGCCCAAGGCGACGTAGGCAATCAGCGAACGGATGCCGCTGCACGCCTCAGCCACCGTCAGCGAGTGTTCCGCGCCGCGGAAGCTGACGATGTCCAGCCGGCTGGCGGTTACACTCATTTCTACGCCGCAAAGCTGCAAAAGGGTCGTGGCCCCGTTGGCGGCAAAATTCTGCAACGGCAGGGCAACCCGCACATAGAGCATCTCCGGGATGGGCATGGCCAGCATCAGGTATAAAATCGGCAGCCAGGCCACGCGCGCGACCTGCGGCCCGGCCAGATAGAGCACCAGTCCCAGGAGCACCACGGGCATGCACAGCTGGCCGAACCAGGCCGTCCCGAGGGGATAAAAACTCAAGACGGTCAGCACGATCCCCCCGATCAGGACCGGCAGGCCCCACAGGCACACCCGCCGCGGCGCCGAAAGTAGTTCCCCCCGGCGCGCGTACAGCAGATAAAGGCTGAACAGCGGAATCAGAAACCCGTGCGACCAGTTAGGATCGGAGATCCAGGTATCCACCAGCGGGGTGAACTGCCAGCGGTTCATCAAGGCGAACAACGTCCCCAGGACCGCGATCTTGATCATCGCTTGTCGCGACAGGCCGCCGGCGGCTTCCGGGCGGTCGGTCGCCACGACCATGTCCGCCAGCGAAGTCGGCGGCGTCTTGGGAGCCGGGCCGGCTTGACGAGGGGTCTGAGTCATAACACCACGAGAAGGGATGCCCTTACAACCGGGTAAACCGCTTGCTGTTGGGGGTTTGTCCGTTGAGGATCGGGTCGGAGAAGTTGCGGTCGTAGATGAAGCCAAACCCGTAGGTCATGCGGAAGGCGTTGCGAAGCACCGCGAAGAAGGTCGATCGTACGTCGGTGCCTATCGCGATGACGTCGTTGGGCTTCAGGAATATGTCCGGTTCCTCGCCCTTGAAGATGGACTCGACATTGAGCGGGATGATCTGCTCCTGGCTGGTGCCGATCCGGCGGATGAGGATGGAATTCTCCGGCCAGGCCACCTGGCTGACGTTCCCCGCCGCCGCCAGCGCCTGCTTGACGGTGACCGGCGTGCTGGGCAACGAGTACACGCCCGGACGGAGCACCTCGCCGGTCACGTAGAACTCGCCCACCGGGAGGTAAGGAACCTGAATAATATCGTTGTCGTGAATGACAATGTTCTGTCGTGGATCGCCGTCGTTGAGCTTCTGGAGGTTGATGGCGATGATCCTGGCCATGTCCGACTTGCTGGCCTTTCGCCACCCGAAGGGATCTTCGCCCTTGGCGGGCTGGCTGGTCGCCGCGGCCAGAGGCAGCTTGACCGGCTCGGTGGCCACAGGCGGCCCCTGGGGCGACGGAGGCGGCATGGTGACTTTAACGGTCTTTGGAGGAGCCTCTAGGATCCTGGGGGCCTCCGCGGCCGGGCCGGCCTGGGTGGTGGGTCTGGCGGTGGCGGCCAGTCCGGCAGGCTGCGCGGGGGCCGTCGTCTGAGGCGGGGCTTCGTTGGTCGCGCGAATCCACTTGCCGTCCCGATAGACCCACCGAGGCACATTGGCAGGAATCGTATTCGGCTGCGCCGCGCCGCCGGAGGAAAGCTCCGTCATACGAGGCATGACGGAAGGCGCGGGCTTTTCTGCCGGCGCCGGCGCCGGCTGTGCGGCCGGAGCGGCAGGCGGCGGGGCCTTCCCGAGCGCTTGCAGAGCGGTTTCCAGGTCGTTGGATTGCAGCGCCGTCGTGGCCCGCTGCATGGCCTCCGTGGAAGGCGGTGGGGTCCCTCTCACCACGGCGGGTTGAGGGGCCGTCGCCGCCGGGGCGGTCACGGGAGACGGTTGGGTCGGCTTGGCCTGGGTGGGCGTGCCTTCCGGCAGGAGTTCCGGCAGCGTCGGCAGCGGTTGGGGAGCGGTTTCGGACCCGGCCTTTCCGCCCACCGGGTTTTCGGCGGCCTTGCGGACGGCGGGGGCTGGGCGGATCACGTAGATGTAGGGAATGTTGTTCTGGACCACGCCGCCGGAGATGGCCAGCGCCTCCAGCAGCCGCATGTCGCGCCGACCGATCATGTACTGCGACGGCCGGGAGACGGCGCCGAGGATGTAGTAGGTGCTCTGGTGGCGGGCCTCGAGGGTCACCGACACGGTGGGATTGCGGATGATGTTGGGGCTGTAGGCCTGGATGATGGCCTCCGTCAGCTCTTCCTTGGTCAGCCCCTCGGCCTTGATGCGCTCGGGCAGCAACGGTAAGTCAATGTATCCCGTGTCGGACACCTCGCGGCGCAGCGGCGTCTCCAAGCCTTCCTGGAACAGGTCCAGGATCGATATATCCAACACGTCCGTGGGCCCGATTACGTAGTCCTGTTCCACGTATTCCCAGTCCCCTTCCGTGGGGAAGGTGGCGTTGGGCACCAATTCCTGGGTTTGGTCCACCAGACTAATGCTGTTGAGGATGGGATTGATCGGCGAGCGCTCGGGAGGCGCGACCATCTCGTCGGGAGAGAAGAACCTGTGCGCGTCGGTCTTGGTCCAATCGGCTATCGCGTCGCAGCCGCCCAAGAACACCGCGGCCGCCGTCAAACACAGCGTCGCCAAACCCGATACTCGCAAGAACGGTTTTGCCATGGCCATTCGAACTTATCCTGCGGATTGCCCGAGGCGCAGTTTCTTTGCCGCCCTCGGAACACCGGCATATCTCGTTGCGGCACTATGGAAGACCAGCATTTATTATCGGTCCGTCCCTTATTCCATCTTGATGGAACATAAGGGTTTCACATCTCCAGACGGTTCGCACCGTCCCATCCTCCGTACCTCTTGGCCCAGTCTGATAACGACAATACTACGGGGCCGCAGGAGGCGAAGGTCGCCCGGCAAATAGAAAAAATTTGCCTGTTTTTGAGAGTTCCATCTCCTGGCCTCCGAACGACCCCCTCCGCGCCCCCCCTTCCTGAGGAGGCGCGGTGCATCGTCAAACTATAGCGAAGATCGCCCGACGGTCAAGCCGGCGGGTTGGTTGGCGGATTGGCCGGCGGGTTGGTTGGCGGCGCCGGCGTCGAAGGCGGGCCGGGCTGGACCGGCCTGGTCGGAGTCGGAGCCGGGGCGATGGGGGCCGGGCGGGTCGGAATCGGGGCCGGCCGAGGCACGCTGGCGGTCACGTGCGACCTTATCGCCGCCTTGAAGCCCATCAACAGCGGTGCGGCTACCGCAATCGAGGAATACGTCCCGCACGCGATGCCCGTCAGCAGCACGTAGTTGAACGCGTGGATGCCTTCACCGCCCCAGACGTACATGATGAACACGACGGCCAGCACGGTCATGCTGGTCAGCAACGTTCGGCTCAGGGTCTGGTTGATGGAATCATTGATGACGTTCCATGTCACGACGGTCAGCTTGCCGCGGTTCTCGCGGATGCGGTCGAAGACCACGATCGTGTCGTTGACTGAGTAGCCGACGATCGTCAGCAGCGCCGCCACGATCGTCAGGTCGATCTTGAACGACTGGATGCCCAGCACCTGGCCGAGGAAGCGATGACTGAGCCAGCCGGAGGCGGCCACCAGGCCCACGGCGATCGTCACGTCGTGGACCAGGCAGATCACAGCCGCCAAGCCCCACCGCGCCGAGCCGAACCGCACCCACAGGTACACGATGATCGCAATCCAGCTCAAGATCAGCGCCATCAGGGCACGCTGGGCCGTCTCCCCCGCGACGGCGGGGTCAAAGTTCGTAGCCACCATCGTTCCCTCGCGATGCATGGCCGCGTCCAGCAGTGCCAACTCCTTGTCGGCAAACACCGACCAGGCGCCGGGTTCCTGCACGGTGGCCATCTCGGCCGGGGCGACCAGCACCGCCACCGCCGAGTAGCCCTCCTGGGCGGGGGTCAGCCCCAGCACCTCGGTGCGGTTGAACTGCTGGGCGCCGAAGTCGGGCTGGAACCGCATTTCCCGGAGGCGCTGGAGCAGATCCTGCCGCGTCAGGGGCGGGGAGATATCCTCCAGCACGAACAGGACGCCGCCTTCGTAGTCGGCCAGATCGTCGCGGAAGCTGGGATTGGCGTCGCGAATGAGTTTGGTGTCGATGAGCGTTTTGCCGTCGTCGGCCGCGGCCACGTGCAGCACGGGGGCGTCATGCACCCCCTTGGTCAGGCGGAACGTATGGGGCAGGTTCTGCTGCAAGGCCGAGACCGCGGCGCCGATGCTGGGATAGTCCCAGCCGCCGTC
>JBEKZI010000100.1:0-7087 GCA_049510055.1 Phycisphaerae bacterium
GTCTGGCCATCGGCCGCCGGTTGACGGCTGGCGGCATGGCGGGCGCCACGCCGGCGGCCGTGGTGCGTTGGGCGGGCACGGCCGCCCAGCAGGTGCTGACCGGCACGCTGGCCGACATCGCCGAAAAGGCCCGGCAAGCGAACCTGGAACCGCCGGCCATCGTCTTGGTGGGCAAGGTCGTCTCGTTGCGGGAATCGCTGGAATGGTTCCAGCGGCGCCCGCTGTTTGGGCAGCGGATCGCGGTGACTCGGGCGGCCGACCAGGCAGGGGAGCTGGCCCAGCGGCTGGAGGAACTCGGAGCGGCGGTAACGGAATGTCCCGTCATTACCATTCAGCCGCCCGCCGATCTTTCGCCCCTGAGGCAGGCGGTGGCGAATCTGCGTGCCTTCGACTGGATTGTTTTCGCGTCCGTCCACGCGGTGGAGGCCTTTTTTGCCGCTCTGACCGAGGCGGGCGGCGACGGCCGGTCGCTGGCCGCCTGCAGGCTGTGCTGCGTCGGCCCGGCCACGGCGGCGAGGCTGGGGCAATTTGGTTTGCACGCCGACCTTCAGCCGGAAGCGTATAATACCGATAACCTTATTGAAGCTCTGGCCCGTGCCACGGACGTGCGTGGCTTGCGGATTCTGTGTCCGCGGTCGGACGTCGCCCCGCCGGAGTTGCTGGATGCCCTGGCTGCACGCGGAGCCGGGGTCACGCCGGTAGTGGCCTATCGCACGCAGGTGGACAAAGCTGGAGCGGAATGTCTGGCCCGGTTAGTCAAAGAGGGCAACGTGGACTGGATTACGTTTACCAGTTCTTCTACCGTCAGAGGACTTTTGTCAGCCGTTGAGCCGGAAGCGATGCGTCACCAGTCAGTGCGTCTGGCCAGCATCGGCCCAGCCACGTCCGCAACCCTGCGTCGGGCGGGGCTGGAGCCGGCCGTCGAAGCGGCAGAGCATACAATGGTGGGACTGGTCGATGCGATGATCGCAGCCTGCCGCGGCAGGGAGGTTCGTGAGTGATTAGTATATCGAGGCTTTACTGCAGCACGCCGGGATCGTGGGATAACCTGCGCTACAAGTGCGAGCGGGACGCCCCAGGCCACCCCGCATCCGCTCCGCGCAAGCCGGTGGTTGTGTGGAATTGCACGTCGCGGTGCAACTTGCAGTGCGCTCACTGCTATGCCGCCTGCAATCCCGGCCCATCGGAGATGAGCACCGCCGAGGCGGCCGCCATGCTGGACGACCTGGCCAAGTTCGGCGTGCCGGTGGTGATGTTCTCGGGTGGGGAGCCGCTGATGCGCGAGGATATTTTTGAGTTGATCGGCCGCGCCACCCTGCTGGACCTGCGGTCGGTCCTGTCCACCAACGGTACGTTGATCGACGCCTCGGTGGCCGACCGGCTGCGGCAGGTGGGGGTGGGCTACGTCGGCGTGTCGCTGGACGGCATCGGCGAAGTCCACGACCGCTTCCGCGGGCAGGAGGGCGCCTTCGCCCGCGCGCTGGCGGGCCTGCGCCACTGCCGCCAGGCGGGACTGAAGGTCGGCCTGCGGTTCACCATCACCAACCACAACGTCTCCCAGTTGGACGGCGTCTTCTCGCTGCTGGCCGAAGAGGACATTCCCCGGGCCTGCTTCTACCATCTGGCCCCCGTCGGCCGGGGCGCGAAAATGCCGGGCGGGAACCTGTCGGCCCAGGCGTCGCGGGACGTGCTGGATCGGATCATCGACCATACGGCCGAACTGCACCGCCGCGGCATGAAGAAGGAAATTCTCACGGTGGACAATCACGCCGACGGTCCCTACCTGGTCCTGCGGCTGCTCCGAGAAGGCAGCGCCCGGGCCAGGGAAGTGCTGGCCATGCTGGAGGCCTGCGGCGGCAATGCCTCCGGGACGGGCATCGGCTGCGTGAGCTGGGACGGCCAGGTGCATCCCGACCAGTTCTGGCGGCACGCGTCGGTGGGCAACGTGCGGCAGCGCCCGTTCTCGCAAATCTGGACGGACCCGTCGAACCCGCTGCTGGCGGCCCTGAGGAACCGCCGGCCGCTGCTGAAAGGCCGCTGCCGGATGTGCCGCTTCCTGGACGCCTGCGGCGGCAACTTGCGCGTGCGGGCCGAGGCGGCTGGTGACTTGTGGGGCGACGACCCGGCCTGCTATCTTACCGACGAGGAGATTACCGCCACGGACACCGTATTATGAGCGGGTCGCACATCCCGTCGCCACCTGAGGCGCCGCCGCTGCGCCTGATCGCTTTGGAACTTACCCGCCGCTGCGTGCTGTCCTGCCGCATCTGCCGCGCGGCGGCCGTCGGGGCCGGTCAGGCCGCGGAGGATGAACTGGCGGGCGATGAGTGGCGGCGGCTGATCGATAACATCGCTTCGATTTGGCGGCCGATGGTGATTCTCACCGGCGGGGAGCCACTGCTGCGGCCGGATGTCTATGCCATCGCCGCCCACGCCGCCGCAAAAGGCCTGCGCGTCGTGCTGGCCACTTGCGGGGCGCCGCTGGATGACGCCGCGGCCAGGCGGTTGATCGACAGCGGCGTGACGGCCATTTCCATCTCGCTGGACGGCGCGAGGGCCCCGTCGCACGACGCCTTCCGCGGCCAGGAGGGGGCGTTCGCGGCGGCGATGCGCGGCATCGAATCGGCCAAGCGGGCCGGATTGGCCTTCCAGATCAACACCACCGTGACGCGCGACAATCGCGACGAATTGCCGGCCATCCTGGAGCTGGCGGCCCGGTTGGGCGCCAAGACGTTCAATCCGTTTTTATTCGTGCCCGCCGGCCATGGCCGCCGGATGGCCGACCGGACGCTGGCGGCGGCGGAGTACGAGCAGGTGCTGTCGTGGCTGGCCCAGCGCCAGGACCGCGGCGGCATCCCGATTCGCGTGACCTGCGCCCCGCACTATCAGCGAATCCTTCGCCAGCAAGGCAAGGTGCCGGCGGAGGCGACTGCGGTGCGGCAGGGGTGCCTGGGGGGCCAGTCGTTCGCCTTCGTCTCGCATTGCGGCAAGGTCCAGGCCTGCGGCTTTCTGGAGGTCGAGTGCGGCGACGTGCGGCAGGGGGGCTATGACTTCCAAAAAATCTGGCGGACCTCGCCGGTGTTCCTAGCCCTTCGCGATCCGGCCCGCTATCGCGGCCGATGCGGGGCCTGTGAGTTCCTGGTCGTCTGTGGCGGCTGCCGCGGTCGGGCGATGGCGACCAGTGGCGACTACTTGGGCGAAGAACCTCTGTGCCTCTACCAGCCGCGTCGCGGCCCTGGCGCGCCGGCAGATGAAGCTGCCGCCCTGGACGAGAAAGACAAGGAACTCCTCTGGGCTGTCCAGACTCAGTTTCCCATCGCGGCCAGGCCCTTTGACCTGCTGGGCAAGCAGTTGGGGATTAGTCCGCAGGATGTGCTATCGCGGCTGCGACGGCTACGGGAGCGGGGGTTCATCCGCCGGATTGGTGCGGTCTTCGATTCCCGCCGCCTGGGCTACGTCTCGACGCTCGTAGCCGCCGCCGTGCCGGAAACCCGCTTGGCGGAAGTAGCCGGTATCGTCTCCGCCGCGCCCGGCGTGACCCATAACTACAGCCGCCGCCATCGGTATAACCTGTGGTTCACGCTGACGGCGCCGAGTCAGCCGGAGATCGACGCGGCCTTGGCGGACCTGCGGCAGCGGACCGGCCTGGAGATGCACTCCCTGCCGTCGGAAACGGTCTACAAGATACAGGCCGTGTTCGCCCCGCCGGGGCTGGCGGTTTCCAAGGAGCTGACCGCCGCCGAGGCGGTCCCTGCCTCGCCGGCCGCGGCTGCGGCGCTCGATGAGACGCAGCGCAAGGGCGTGCAACTGCTGGGCGGAGACCTGCCGCTGACAGAGCGGCCGTTCGACGAGGCGGCCCGCAGCGTCGGCTGGACGGAAGAGCAATTGATGCGACAGCTCGAAGCCTGGCGAGCGGCCGGCGTCCTGCGGCGGATTGGCGCGCTGGTCGGCCATCGGCGGTTGGGCTACGTCGCCAACGGCATGGCCGTCTTCCGCGTGCCGCCGAATCACATCGACGAGACGGGGGCGGCGATGGCCCGCCAGCCGGCGGTGTCCCACTGCTACCGCCGCCGGCCGTTTGTGGGGTTTGACTACAATCTCTTCGCCATGATTCATGGTCAGTCGGCCGACGACGTCCGCCGCCTGGCTGCTCAGCTCGCCGCCGAGGCCGCCGTGGCGGATTACGACGTCCTGTTCACCGAGCGGGAATTTACCAAGACCTCCCCGACGTATTTCTCCTGACTCGCCGCCCAGCGGTATTGACCCTCGTATTCCCACCCGCTACCTTCTGGCTTCTGGCGAAAAGCCTCGACCGTTTATCGGCGCAGGTATTTTTTGAGAGGCCGTTCATGGCATACAAAACTCCCGCGGAGATTGTTCAGGCCGTCACCTCCCTCGGCCGCGCCAAAAGCGCGCTGCCCCTGCCCAAGTTGCTGCTGCTGGGTTTTTTGGCGGGGGCGTACATCGCCTTGGGCGGTCTGCTGGCCGAGGTGGTGGTGGGCGGGGCGCCGTCCATCAAAGCCGATTTTCCCGGGCTGGCCAAGCTGATCTTCGGCGGGGTGTTTCCCGTGGGCCTGATGTTGGTGGTCATCGCCGGCTCGGAACTGTTCACCGGCAACACGGCGCTGATGATCCCCTCCACGCTGCTGGGCCAAACGAGCGGCCTGGCGCTGGTGCGGAACTGGCTGTGGTCGTTCGTGGGCAATTTCATCGGGTCGGTGTTTGTCGCGTATGGCCTGGTGTACCTGACGGGGCTGCTGTCGGTTGAACCGTGGCTGAGCTACGCCAAGGGAATCGCCGAAAACAAGGTGCATCAAGGGTTCCTGGCCCTGCTGATGAAGGGCGTCGGGTGCAACTGGCTGGTGTGCCTGGCCGTCTGGCTGGCGATTGCCGCCGAGGACATCGCCGGCAAGGCCCTGGCCATCTGGTGGCCGATCATGGTGTTCGTGGCGCTGGGATTCGAGCACAGTGTGGCCAACATGTTCTTCGTGCCGATGGGCATTTTCCTGGGCGCCAACGTCACGTGGGGCCAGTTCCTGATCGTCAATCTCCTGCCCGTGACGCTGGGCAACATCATCGGCGGGGCGCTGTTCGTGGGAATGTTCTACACGTACCTGTACGGGCGCCGCACGCCGTAGGGCGGCTGCCTCTGGGAGACGATGGAATGATTATCATCGGCGAAAAGATCAACGCCACGCGTAAGCTCATCGCCGCGGCCCTGGAAGCTCGCGACACCAAGCGGATCGTCCAGACCGCCCACCAGCAGGTCCAGGCCGGCGCGCACTACCTGGACATCAACGGCGGCGACCCCCGGCCGGGCAAGGAGGTCCAGAACATCACGTGGCTGGCGGAGATCGTTCAGGCCCACACCGACGTGCCCCTGTGCATCGATTCAGCCGACCCCCAAGCCGTCAAAACGGGACTGTCGCTGGCCAAGAAAAGGCCCATCCTTAACAGCATCTCGCTGGAGAGCGCCCGCCTGGGTCCGCTGCTGCCGCTGCTAAAGGAATTCGACTGTATGGTGATCGGCCTGCTGATGAGCGACCGCGGCGCCCCGACCGGCGCAGAGGACCGCCTGCGGAACGCCGCCGAGCTGATCGGCAAGCTCACCGCCGCCGGCCGAAAACTGGGCGACATCATCATCGACCCGTGCTTTCTGGCCATCGCCACCGACGCCGCCAGCGGACGCGGCGTCATCGACGCCGTCGCCGCCATTCGCAAGGAATGGCCGGAGGTGCACATCGGCGGCGGCTGCTCCAACGCCAGCTTCGGCCTGCCGAAGCGAAAGTACATCAACCTGGCCGTGCTGACACAGGCGATCTACCACGGCATGGACGTCGGCCTGATCGATCCCACCGTGCCCGATGTCATCGCGACCATCTACGCCGCCGAGGCTGCCGCCGGTAAAGACGAGTTCTGCATGAACTACGTCCGAGCCGAGCGAGAAGGGAAGCTCGCGTAGTTCCCGCCATCTGCCCATCTTAGAATCCCCTTTGAATTTCCAAAAAGACGCTTCTCGTATCTTCTTTTTTGATAACAGGTAATGACGATAGCTCGAGAAGGTCTAGCATCCCCATAAAAAATGGCGGGCCTGCCGCGGGGGGGGACGACAGGCGCCGCCTCAACATTCGAACCGGCCGGGGGAGAACCGGTTCGAAATGGGTTAGTTTGTTATCAAAGAGGGCTCATCTTGCATCTTCTAGCCCCTGTTTCTCCGACTGTGGGCAATTATATAAGGTCAAACGCGGGCCGCAAAGGGTTTTTGCATGAATTTTTGGCATTATTTCCTAGACGGTCATTTTACTCCAGCGAACGGCTGGAATCGTTACGGTCAATAAATTGTACGCCCGCCGACACGAAACGCACGGACATCTTCTTGTAGAATCACGTGGCCGGGTTGGTATAGACTGCTTGGTCGCGGGCAAGACCGCGGCGAGTCGTCGGGAAAGGATCGGCGGATGAAGATATTGCTGGTGGGCGGCGGCGGGCGCGAGCACGCCTTGGCGTGGAAGATGGCCAGTTCCTTCGGATCCCCGGTGAAGGGGAGCCGGGCGAGAACCAGGGACCTCCCGGTGATTTGTATGCGGTAATCCATATCCGGTCGGACCCCAGGTTTGAACGCAAAGGAGCGGATCTCTACAGCTCCGTAGAGATCGGTATTGGCACCGCTCTTCTCGGGGGGGAAGTTGGGGTGCCTACAATCACGGGCACGGCGCACGTGAAGATCCCCCCCGGAACACAGAGCCACACGATCTTCCGGCTCAGGGAGCAGGGAATGCCGTACCTGAATTCAGACCGCCGCGGAGACCTGCTGGTCAAAACCATAGTAAGGATGCCGGAAAAATTATCAAAGATGCAGGAAGATCTGGTGAAAGAGGCATTTGCCCACGAAAAATAATAGTCATGGGCTGGTTTTTCCCGGGGACAAGAGAACCCTGCATTATGTCCTGGTACCTTACTGAATCTTCACTTATTGAAAGGAAGGTACTGATGTGGTACGGCTTGGCGAGCAGTATTGGATGAACCGGGACAGGTCTTCCGGTCGAAGGTCCATGACAGGTACCGTTGACCTCACATGGTTTTTTTG
>JBEKZI010000101.1:0-7085 GCA_049510055.1 Phycisphaerae bacterium
GCCGCCGAAGGCGACCACCTCGCCGGCGGGATTGATGATGGGAAAGATCAGACGGTTGCGGAACCGGTCGTAGCAGCCAGGGCGCTCTTCCCTGCGGGCGACCAGGCCTGCGGCCACAAGTTGCTCTTCGCGATACCCCTCGGCCAGCGCGGCCCGCAACAAGGCGTCCCAACTGTCAGGGGCAAAGCCCAACCCGAAGCGGTCAATGGACTGCTCGCTCAACCCGCGCTTGCGGATGTAGTCCAGCGCCTCGGTGCCGCCGGGGGAGCGGAGCTGGCTGCGGAAGAACCGCGCGGCGTAGGTCGTCACGCGCAGCAGGTCTTCCTTGGACAGCCCCGCGCTGGGCGGCGCGGCGACGACGTCCTGCGGCACGGGGATGTGCGCCCGATCCGCCAGCGTGCGGACGGCCTGGGGGAAGTCGAGCTTGTCGTAGAGCATCAGGAACTGGAACACGCCGCCGCCGGCGCCGCAGGCGAAGCACTTGAAGATCTGCTTGGACGGCGAGACGTTCAGCGACGGTTTTTTGTCGTCGTGGAAGGGGCACAGGCCGAGGAACTCCTTGCCGCGCTTCTTGAGCGCGATGTACTGGCCGATCAGATCAACGATGTCCGTGGCCTGGGCAACCTGATTAATGAAATGTTCCGGAAACCTCACCGAAGCTCTCCAGAAGAATTGTAACAGCCGGCGACACCCTCGCCCACCGGATAAGGACCGCGTTACTGGGGGCCTTCGACGTGCCTGTGGCGGTCCAGCGTGCGGTTGACCAGTTCGTCGGCCCGCTGATTGTTCTCCCGCCGGACGTGGCGGAACGTGCACGCGGCGAACCGCTCCGCCAGCGTGCAGGCCTGCTCGTACAGCGGCCGCAGGCCGGGGTTCTTGACGCGATACTGCCCGAGCATCTGGCGGACCAGCAGCTCGCTGTCGCTGAGGACCTCCACGTCCTTGGCTCCCAGCGCGGCGGCGGCCTCCAGGCCGGCGAGCAAACCGCGGTACTCAGCCACGTTGTTGGTCGCCGGGCCCAGGTATAGGCCCGCTTCGTGCAGCACCGTCCCGTCGGGCCGGCTGACGACGACGCCCGCGGCGGCCGGTCCTGGATTGCCGCGGCTGCCGCCATCGATGTGGACGACAACGCGCGGCGGCGCCTTGGCCGGCGCGGCGGACTTGGTCGGGCGGGTCGCCCCGGCCGATGCGGCGCGACGGGTTGTCACGCGGCGGGGCGTCACGAGGCGGCGGCCCCGTTGGCTTGGGGTTCCAGATACAAAATCCGCCCGCAGTTGTCGCAGGTGCGGATCTCGTCTTTGGTGCGAAGCGCGTTGACGTGCTCCGCCGTCAGGCTCATGTAGCAGCCGCCGCAGACGTACGCGTGCGGCGGTTTGCTGCCTTGGATATCAATGGCGGCCATCGCGTCGCCGTCGTAGTTGCCGGCGATGCGTTCAAAGACGGCCAGCGCCTGGGCGGGCACGTCCTTAGCGACCTCGTCGCGCTTGGCGCGGAGATCCTCCGTCATGGCCGTTAGGCGGGCGACCTCCTCGGTGTGGGTCCGCTCGATCTCGGTCAGGCGGACCTTCTCGGCCTGGACTCCCTTGGCAGCTTCGTCGGCCTGGGCCTTGATGGCATCGGCGTCCTGGAGGACTTTTAGCGCTTCCTCCTCCATCTTGGCGTTGTCGGCCTTGAGGGTGTTGATCTGCGTCAGGACGGCGGCATATTCCTTGTTGGTCTTGGCGGCGTTCAAGGACATGCGAAACTTGGCGACCTGGTCTTCCCGGGCCTTCAGATCCAGGGCCAGGCGGTCGCCGTCTTTGCGACGGGTGATGTACTTGGCGTGAAGGGCGGCGTGATTCGCGGTGACTTGATCGAGCTTGGCTTGCTGGGCTAGGACGGCGTTCTTGCGGCTGCGGAGTCGCCGCCGAACCGTGGACAACTCCCTTTCGACAGATTGCAGACGAAGCAAGGCTTCGAGCACCTTGGCCATGCGATTGCCCTTCTTCACTTTTGAGCGCCGCGGACGGCATTATCCGGCCTGGCGGCGTGAGGTTCAAGGCCTTTTGACTTTTTGATTCCGGCGATCCGCGGCGCCGGCGGCCTTGCTTGGCGGTCCTGCGGGGCGATATCATGGCCGGCTCGCATACCACCTGGAGAAGCGATGGACACGGTGCGTCTGGCGATTGTGGGGTTCACCGGCTACGGCTGGTCTTTGGCCCAGCAGATTCTCAAGGCCTCCGCCGCCCAAAATTGCCGGCTGGTGGCCGCCGCGGACAACCAGATGTCCAAGACGCCCGACCGCGTCGAGAAGCTCCGGGCCGAGGGCGTCGAGCTGTTCGACGACGCCGTCAAGATGTTCGGGGCCCTGCCCGGCTGGTGCGAGGCGGTGTACATCGCCACGGGCACCCCCTCCCACGAGCCGCTGACGCTGGCGGCGTTCGACGCGGGCTTTCCGGTGCACCTGGAGAAGCCTCCCGCGGCCACGATCCAGGAAGTCGACGGCATGCTGGACGCCATGCGCCGGGCGGAAAAGTTCTGCCTGGTGGGCTTCCACGCCGTGCACGCCGACGATGTGCGGTTCCTCAAGCAGCGTGTCGTCGAGGGCCGGTTGGGCAAGGTGCGGACGCTGGTCTGCTGGGCCAGTTGGCCTCGGGGACGGGACTATTACAGCCGCACGGACTGGCAGGGCAAGCTGCGCCTGGGGACGCGCTGGGTGCTGGACGGCCCGGCCACCAACGCCCTGTGCCATCACATCACGCACATGCTGCTGCTGGCCAGCGCCCAGCCCAATCGGTTGGCGCAGCCGGCGCGGGTGCGGGCGGAGCTGTACGCCGCTGGCCCCATTACCGGCCACGATACCGCCGCCATCGAGATCCTCACCGCCGACGGCCAAACCGCCACACTGCTGGTCACCCACTGCGGGCAGGAGCAGTTCGGCCCGTTCCTGGAGCTCCAGGCCGAGCGGGGCAAGGCCACCTGGAACCCCAAAAAAGGCGTGGAGATCACCTACGCCGACGGCAGCCGGGAGTTCTGCGCCGCCCCGGCCGACCTGGGGCGAGGGGAGATGATCGCCAACTTCGTCCAGGCCGTGCGGGCCAACGACCCCGCCGGCCTGCGGTGTTCTCTGGCCGAGGCGCGGGCGATGACGCTGGCGGCCGACGGCGCGCACGAGAGCAGCCAGACCATCCTTCGCATCGACGCAGCCCAGTGCCGCACGGTCCAGGACGAAAAGCTCGGACCCCGGACGGTCGTCGACGGCCTGGACGCTCAACTCGTCGAGGCCGCCGGCCGGCGATGCCTGTTCAGCGACCTGCCCGACGCCCCCTCCTGGGCCGTGGCTACCCAACCCTTCGAGCTGAGCGGCTATAAAAAATTCCCCAAACGGTTCCGCGGCTAGCCGCCCGCCGCCGGCCTCCGGATCATGTTCGCATTGGACGACACCATCGTGGCTATTTCCACCGCGGCCGGCCAGGCCAGCCGGGCCATCGTCCGCCTCAGCGGGCCGGCGGCGATGGACTTGGCCGTGGCGGTCTTTGCGCCGGCCGACCGGCTGAAAAGTTCGCCGCCCTTCCGTCGCCTGGAAGGCATGGTTGCCCTGGCCGGCAGCGGCATCTGCCTGCCGGCGGCGGTGTACGTCTTCCGCGCGCCGCGGAGCTTCACGCGCCAGGACGTCGTGGAGCTGCACATCCCGGGCAACGTCCAAGCCGCCTCGGCGCTGGTGGCCGAGCTGGCAGCCGCCGGCGCCCGCCAGGCCGGGCCGGGAGAATTCACGGCGCGGGCATTCTTTTCCGGGCGGATCGACTTGTCAGAAGCCCAGGCCGTGGCGGACGTGATCGACGCCGCCGATGAGGCCCAGCTTCGCGCCGCCGTGGTCGCCCTGGGCGGGCGCGTACACCGCCTCTGTCGGGATGCCGCCGGCCGGCTGACGGAGGCGCTGGCGGAGGTCGAGGCGTCCATCGACCTGGCCGATGAGGAAATCACGCTCCAGGCGCCCGCGGCCCTGGCTGGCCAACTGAACGAACTGGCGCGGCACCTGCGCGGCGTGGCCGAGCAAGCCGGCCAGATGAGCGAGACCGCCGAACTGCCGCGCGTCACGCTCGTCGGCCGATGCAACGTGGGCAAAAGCTCTCTCCTGAACACCCTGGCCGGCGCGGACCGCGCGATTGTCTCGGCCATGGCGGGCACGACGCGGGATGTGCTCAGCACGCCCATGAGTCTGCCCGGCGGCGGGACGATCCTGCTTCAAGATGCAGCCGGCTTTGGTGCCAGCGAAGACCGCTTGTCGGAGGTCGCCGGCGGGGCGGCGCGGTCAGCCGTGGCGGCCTGCGATGCGATCGTGTTCGTCGCGGATGTCTCAGCCGAAGATTTCGGCCCCGATGCGCGGCTGCTGGCAGACGTCCGGGCCGCCAACCGCCGCTGTCCGCTCGTCCTGGCGGCCAACAAGGCCGATCTGCTGGACCGCACGTCGCTGGCGGCGAAGCTATCGGCGCTGGCTGCGGCCATGGGCGATGAGATGACGCCGCTGGCCGTCTCGGCCTTGACCCCGGCGCGCCGGGGCTTGGAGGCGCTGCGGCGAGCGATGGCCGACCGCGTGCACCTGGAGGCCGCCCGCCCGGGTGAGGCGCTGGGCCTGCACCGCCGGCAGAAACAGTGCTTGCTCGCCGCGGCGGACTCGGCTCGCTCGGCCGCGGAACTCCTGGCCGGTGCGAGGGACTTGGCCGACCGTGCCGAACTGGTGGCCGCGGAATTGCGAGGGGCGCTGGACGCCGTCGGGCAGATCAGCCCCGGCGCGCCGGGGGTGGTCAGCGAGGACGTCTTGGCGCAGATCTTCGCTCGCTTCTGCGTGGGGAAATAGTCGGCTGCCGGTCCCGTGATTACTTCGGCCCCTTTTTATTCTGCACGCGGTCCAGCGCGTCGGTAAGTTCTTGGCGCAGATCCGGCGCGCCAGGGTCCTGCTGGCCTTGCAGGGCCTCCAGCCCTTGACGGTAGTGCCGGACCGCCTCCCGGGGCCGGTGGGTCTGCTCGCAGATCTGTCCCAGACGGTAGTCCACGCGGGCGATAGAGGCCGGGGACGTATAAAGTTGTCGGGCGCGGGTCAGCGGGCCCTCGGCCGCGGCGTAGTCACCGGTTTCGGCCAGGATGCAGCCGTAGGTATACAGGAAGGTCGGGTTGTTGGGCTCCAGGTGTGCGGCCTTGGCCGCGTAGGGCGAGGCCTTGTCAATCGCGTTGAGCTTGTTGGCATACAGATAGGCCAGGTTGTTAAGGACGAGGGCATCGTTGGCGTCCGCCTTCAGGGCTGCCTGATAGGCCCGCTCGGCTTGGACGTATTGTCCCATGGAGGTGTAAGCCAGACCCAGTTCCCGGTTGGCGATGTCCTGGTCCGCCGGCTGCGTGGCTGCCGCCGCGGCGCGGGTGAAGCATTCGGCGGCCTTGGGAAAATTTCCGACCTTCGCGTAGAAGGTGCCCAGGATCGTTACGGCGGGGACATCCTGGGCCGGCAGACGGCGCGGAATGGCTTGGCGCAGAACCGCTATGCCTGCGTCCCTGTCGCCCATCCGCTCGTAAAGTCTGGCGATAGTCGCGGCGGTTGGGGGGTCTTTGAAAAGGGGTTGGGTCTTTGCCAGGGCCTGTTTCGCCTCGGCGGTCTTGCCCGCCGCCAGGTAGGCGTCGGCGAGTCCGGCGAGCGCTTCGACGTGGTTAGGGTCTTTCTGCAAGGCGCGGGCGTAGTCGTTCGCGGCCTCGGCAGGCTTATCCTGTTTCATCGCCAGATTGCCCTTGAGCGTCAGAACGTCGGCATCGGGGGGGGTAGCCGACAACAACCTTGTCAGTTCCTGATCGGCCTGGAGGTATTGGTCCTTACGAAACATTACGAGGGCGATGTCGTAGCCGCTGGACCGGTATTGGATACTGGAATGAGCGATTTTTTGGGACGCTTGGAAATAGTTATTGGCCTGGTCGAGGTTTCCGGCGGCGAGGAAGGCGTTTCCCAGGCTGAAAGGCCCGCGCCAATTATTCGGTTGTTTGTCGACGACATCCTGCCAAAAGACGATTTCGCTTGCGTAAACCCTGTTGCGCTGGTGGGTCAGCCAGCCCAGCGTAACGGCCAGGGCGGCGACGGCCGCCGCGCCGCCGAGCAAGCCGGCGCAAGCAGGCGTGTCGGCGGCAGGCCCGTGGCGGCCAAGAATCACCAGCAATCTGTAGCCGCCCAGAACCGCTGCGCACACGACGGCGGCCAGGGGCAGATACATGCGGTGCTCGAAGACCGGATCAATGATCGGCACGAAGCTAGACGTCGGCGCCAGGATCAGGAAGAACCACACCCCGGCCATCGCCGCCGGCCGGCCCCGCCACAGCAACCAGATAGTCGCAGCCAGCATTGCACCCACCGCCAGGGCCGGCGGCAATATTCCGGCGACGGAATTCGCCCAGGGCCAATAATAGTCCCCCACCAGTGGCGATGGCCAAAAGACCAAGCGAAGGTAATACAGGATCACGCCGAATTCCGTCCCCGCGTATCCCCAGGGGGTGACGCCTTTGAGACCGAAGCCGGTCGTGTTGCTCCGCGGCCCCGACCACATCAATGCCGCCAGGATCAGCCACGTGGCCGCCAGGCCTGCGTAAAGAAACTTTCGGCGCGAGATGGCCTGCCGCCAGCCGCCGGCCAGGAACAGCCGGTCATACACCAGCACCGCCACCGGGGCAGTGGCCATCATCTCCTTGGTCGCCATGCCCGCCGCGCACGAGAGGATCGCCGCAGCCGTCCAGGTGGCCCGCGTGGCGCCGGGGCCAGCGGAGCGGATCGTGCAGTACAGGGTCAGCAGGTACATCAGCGAGGCCAGCGATTCGGCCCGCTGGATGATGTAGGTGACGGCTTGGACCTGTAGCGGGTGCAGCGCCCATAGCAGGGATATCGCCGTCGCCAGGGGCAGGGCCGCCCGGCCGAAGCGGCCGCGAAGCGCCGGGCTGGTCAGCGTTCGCCGCACGATGCCCATCAGCGTCAGCGCCGCCAGCAGGTGAAAAGCCAGGTTAAAGGCGTGATAGCTCCAGCGGTCGACAGTGCCGCCGATGGCGTAGTTGACGGCCAAGCTGAGGTTCACCAGCGG
>JBEKZI010000102.1:0-6951 GCA_049510055.1 Phycisphaerae bacterium
CGGAAGGCGAATTGATGCCCGAGATGATGGACCCGGCCACCCACCAGGCCGTGGCCGCGGCCGTGGCGGCAGCGGCGACGAAGTAATTATTTCTAAAACAGGACGGACTGCATGAAAGCACTCATCGTTTACGGCGGATGGGCGGGCCACGAGCCAGACAAGGTCGCGGCCATCCTGGCCGAGCAATTGCGGAAGCATGATTTCGACGTGGAGCTTTCCACCACGCTGGACAGCTTCGCCGACGCGGCCAAGCTGGCGGCGCTGAACCTCATCGTGCCGGTCTGGACGATGGGCACGATCTCCAAGGACCAGCTCAAGGGCCTGCTCGCGGCCGTCAAAGACGGCGGCGTGGGCATCGCCGGCGTGCACGGCGGCATGGGCGACGCCTTCCGCGAGGCCACCGGCTACCAGTTCATGGTCGGCGGGCAGTGGGTGGCGCACCCCGGCGGCGTGATCGACTACCGCGTGCACATCGTGGACCACGCCGACCCCGTCACGGCGGGCCTGGACCACTTCGCCATGCACAGCGAGCAGTACTACATGCACGTGGACCCCTCCAACCACGTCCTGGCCACCACGACGTTCGAGATCAACGGCTGCACGATGCCCGTGGCCTGGAAGCGGACGTACGGGAAGGGCCGCGTGTTCTATTCCAGCCTCGGCCACGTGGCCGGGGACTTCGACGTGCCTGAGGCGTTGATGATTATCACCCGCGGCATGCTGTGGGCCGCCGGGTGCGGGGACGGAAATGGGTAAGACTCTCGGGGCGCTAGCGGCGTCGGCGGGCGAATTGGCCAGGGGGTTGGCGGACCTGGTGCTGCCGGCGGTCTGCCCCGGCTGCAACGCCGCCGAGGCCGATGGAGGCGGTGGGCTGTGCCGCGATTGCCAGGTCAAGCTCCTGTCGCTGGTGGCGCTGCCGTACTGCCCGCGCTGCGGCACGAGCGTCGGCCCGAATATCCCCCTCCGCACGGACGGTTGCAGCGCCTGCCCGGACACCTTGCCGCGATTCTGCCAAGTCGTGCGCCTGGGTCCGTACGCTCCGCCGCTGCGCGGGATCGTGCGGGCGCTGAAGTATTGGCGGCAGGCGCCCCTGGCTGGGCGGGCGGGCCGATTGCTGGCCCAGGCAGCCGCGACGCACCTGGGCGAGGCGGCGTGGGACGTGGTGATACCCGTGCCGATGCACTGGCGGAGGCGCCTGTCGCGACCGGCCGACCATGCCCGCATCGTGGCCGGTCAATTGGCCGCCGGGCTGGGCCTGCCGGTGGGCGATGAGCTGATCCGCCTGCGCCACACGCCGCCGCAGGCGCACCTGTCCAGAACGCGGCGGATTGAGAACATCCGCGGGGCGTTCGGCATCCGCCGCGGCGGGGCTATTGGCGGGGCCAACGTCCTGCTGGTGGACGACGTGACCACCACCGGCGCCACGGCCAACGAGGCCGCCAAGACGCTCCTGGCCGGCGGGGCTTGCAAGGTCGCCCTGGCCGTCATCGCCAAGGCCGAGCCGCCCACCGCCTACGCCGCCGCGGGGGTCTAAGACCGCCGCCGACTGCGCAGGAATTCTTCCAGCAATTCTTCCTGACGGGCGTGCATCTTGGCCGCCCCGCGAATGGAGGAATCCTCGTAGCCCATCTGGTGCAGCAGGCCGTGGACGACGTAGAGCAGCAGCTCGCGTTGCACCGCCAGGCCGCGGGCGGCGGCTTGGGCAGCCGTCACGTCACCGCAGATGACCAGTTGGACGCTCAGGCCACCCCGTTCGACTCCGCTGGCGGCTGAAGGCCGTCCGGCCTCGGACAGGTCAAAGCTCAGCACGTCGGTGGCCCCGCCGTGGCCCAGATAGCGACGGTTCAGTCCGGCGATTTCATCAGCCGCCACGACGGCCAGGTCCACCTCGGCCACGCGGGCACCCTCGCGGCGCGCGACGAAGCCGACCAGTTCGGCGATCTTTTTTCGCGGCACGCGGACGGCGCGCTGGCTGGAGGAGATCAGGACCTTGGGTTTGGGACGCCTGGCCGGCATGAGGACCGACGATAGCGAATCGGCCAGCCGGCGTCCAGCGATCCACCCATCAGGGAATCATCGACTGGCCGTCCAGGCCCGGGGGGATTTCGCGGCCCAGGAGTTTCAGGAGGGTCGGCATAAGGTCCACCGTGCGGACGGTTTCGACCTTGCCATGCGGCACGCCCGGCCCGGCCAGGAGCAGCGGGACGTACATGTCCTGGGCCCTCAGGCCCCCGTGGCCGCTGCGGTTCCCGGTGTTGAAGTCCCAGCCGGGGACGGCGAAGACCCCCAGGTCTCCGGCCCGGTGGGATTGGAAATAAGCCAGAAGCTGGGCCGGCAGATCGGGGTAATCAGTCCGCATCGTCGCCCGCAGCCACTGTCGCGGCGTGAGGGACGTCCCGTCCAGCACCTCGGGCGGCACCTTGCCCTTCCAGCCCAGCGGGTCGTCGCCGATGATTACGTGATAGGTGATCAGGCCATCGGCCCCGCCGGTCTGGCGAAACTCGACCTCTCCGGTTCGCCGCACGATGCGTACACTATCGGCCGTGGGGGCGTAGGCCACGGCGTCCACGGCCTCCAAGCCGCACAAAACCTTGGGCAGGTCCGTCGGGCCGTACTTCGTGGGATAGCTTCGCAGGTCCTCGGCCCGCGGCCGGACCACCCACGGCTCAAAACCGACGACCTGGCCGTCCTTGCGAATGGGCTTGCGCATGCACAGCGCCCAATACTGATAACCGCTGCCGTACGGCACGATGGAGACTTTCTTGGAGTCCTCCAGCCGCGCCTCGAAGGGATCGTTCTCCCACCAGTGCGTCGAGTCGATGGTCAGCCCCACGTTGTGGCGGAGAAAATCCTCCAGGTGGCAATGCTGCTTGACGTCGACCATGCCGTGGTCGCTGGTCAGCGCGATGACGACGTGGTCCAGCAGGCCGGCCCGCTCCATGTCGCCCAGCACCCGCCCGATCTGGCGGTCGGTGTGGGTCAGCGCCTCGCGGTATTCGGCGGAGCTGACGCCATACTTGTAGGCGTGGAAGTCCGTGGCCAGCAGGTACACGACCGTCAGGGCCGGGAAGCGGTGATACTGGCGCGCGATGTCCATGACGTAACGGAAGCGGGACAGCGTCAGGCGGTCCACGTACTCGTAGTAGCCCAGGAAGAACGCCGGCCCGGCCGAGGTCCTATCCTCCACGAACTTCGTCGCCCCGCGGTGCGGCTGGAAGAATAGCGAGAACGTCAGCTCGTCCTGGAGGTGCTCGTAGAGGGTGGGGCTGAGGTAGTCGCCGTCCAGCTCGTTCTTCTGGGCGATCATGCTGTAGTTGCGCCAGATGAGCTGATTGCGGTCGAACCAGTTGATGCCGACCACGCCGTGGTGGCCCGGGAATTGGCCGGTCACCAGGCTGGTGAGGTTGGCCAGCGTCACCGTCGGTGTGCTGGCCACGGCCCGCGGGGCGTACAGGCCGCGATCCACGAAGTATTTCTTGATGGCCGGGAGCTGGCCGGCGTCCAGCATCTCCTGGAAGATCTGCGCGTTGACGCCGTCGGAGACGAAGACCACCACCCCCTGTTTGGGCGCGTCCGGCGGCAGGGAGAAGTCCAGGCCGTAGGTGTCGGCCGGGCCGGTAGCTTCAGGAACGCCGCAGCCCGCCGCCGTCAGCAGGCACAGGCTACACCACCACAGCAAGGACGACGGTTTGATCATGAGAACTCCCACGCACAATCATAGCCCCCGGCGGTTCTACACGGAGAATTGCAAATTGCAACCCTCATCCCTTTTTGCGCGCAAGCAAAGCCCCCGATGATTCCACGCGGGGTAGGTCTAGGGCGCTCGGCAGCCCTATTGGGGAGACTGCATGTCGTTGGCGGCGGGAAGGAAGTCCGCATCCGTGAGGCCAACATTGAACTTGATGTCCTTGAACACGTAGCGGGAGGAAAGGTTCCGGTCCCAGTCGTAGCCTTCCACGGCGACGGGCACCAGATATTCCAGATCGATGAACGTTCGCGTCGTGGCGGCGGGGTAATCGCCCTTCGGCGGCAAGGTGCGGACGAGCACCACGGTCTTGCGCCCGGCCACTTCCGCAAACCCGCCGAAGCTTTCCTTCAGGTCCCCGGCGGCGCGGGCCTGGCGGTAAACCTTCAGCAGGCTCTCCAGGCTCCTGCGGAAGCCGAACTGATTGACCGGCCGCAGCGTGCCCTGCATGGCCTCCGGACCGTCGGGCTTTCGCTGGACCGTCCCGATGAACTTGCTCAGGACGCCCTTGGGCCGCACGAGCATCATGTTGCCGTACTTGCCCTCGACGAACACCACGCGGTCGCCCACCCCGGCCGTTTCCGGCGTCCATCGCATGGCCACGCTGTAGGGGTTCTCCTGGAACTTGACGGCGATTTCCTGCTCGTTGCTGACGCGCCCGCCGAGCCGCTCCTGCTTGAACAGCGTGCAGGTGTAATCATGGTAGCGGCCGTCGTAGGCGGCCAGGCAATACTCCAGCAGCGCGATGTGGTCGGTCTTGGCCAGGTGGACCACGTTGCTGGTGACGCCGGGGGCGGTTTCCTCGTAGTTCACCCCCGCCAGCGGGACGACGAACCGCGACGGCTTGAACGCCTCGCTGCGCGTGCACTGGATGCAGAATAGACCCGCCACCAGCACCCCGACAGCGATGCGAACGCGACGATTCGTCGGATGAATGATCGACTTCACCATGCGTCGACACCTCGACAACCTAAGGCCGGCGCTCCATGAAACCTTGTGGATTGAGCTCGTGCCTCACGCGTCGGCATTCCTTTCATCGGCCTGGCTTTGGGGCCAACTTGAGGTCTTCCATGAGCCTCGCCACGTCGGACCATCAGGCCACTTCGACGCGAGATTCAGGGGAGAATTGTATCTACGGCCCCCCCAATAAACAAGTTCATTTCTCACTAAGATTTCCACCCTCCAACCGGCCCCCGGCCGCGATTTGCCGCCGCGGAGGCCCTTGCCGCACCCCCCAGCGGGGCCTATCATCGCAGGCCGCATGAACCAGGGCCCCCCACAGCTCGATACCCCCGCCATGCGGCAGTACCACGCCCTCAAAGAGCAGGTCGGCGACTGCCTGCTGCTGTTCCGCATGGGCGACTTCTACGAGATGTTCTACGAGGACGCCAAGACGGCCTCGCGCGTGCTGGGCTTGGCCCTGACCAGCCGCAGCAAGGGCCCCTCGGCCGTGCCGCTAGCGGGCATTCCCTACCACGCCCTGGACGGCTACCTCGCCCGGCTCGTCAAGGCCGGGTTCCGCGTGGCCATCTGCGACCAGGTGGAAGACCCCGCCCATGCCAAGGGCCTGGTCCGCCGCGAAATCACGCGACTGGTCACCCCCGGCACGCTGAGCGACCAGGCCCTGCTGGACCAGCGCGAGGGCAACTACCTGGCGGCCATCTTCGGCGACGTGGCGGAACACCCGGCCACACCTGCTGAGAAAAACGCCGCCGCCCCGCCGACCAAGGCCGCGGCCGCCGAGACGGTCGGCCTGGCGTGGGTGGAGCTGTCCAGCGGGGCGTTCTGGGCGATGACCACCACGCCGCAGCACGCGATGGACGAGCTGGTCCGCATCGGCCCGGCAGAGGTGATTTTTCCGGAAAACTCACCGGCCGACAGCCGGGCCTTCCGCGAGCGCCTGGCCCAGTGCACCCAGGCGGCCGCGACGGCCAGGGCGCCGTGGGCCTTCGACGCCCACGCGGCCGGGACGGCCCTGAAGGACCACTTCGGGGCCGCGACGCTAGAGGGATTCGGCTTCGCCCGATGGGAAACATCGCTGGCGGCGGCCGGGGCGATCCTGGATTACCTCCGCGAGACGCAGCGCACCGCGCTCGCCCACATCCGCACGCTGCGGCGATTCCAGCGCGGCGACCACATGGCCATCGACGGCAACACGCTGCGATGCCTGGAGGTCCACCGCACGCTCCGCAGCGGCCGGCGGGAGGGGTCGCTGCTGGCCTGCATCGACCGCACGGCCACGGGCATGGGCGCGCGGCTGCTGGAACGGTGGCTGACTTTCCCACTGACCGGCTACAGCGCCATCCTGGCCCGCCACGACGCGGTGGAAGAACTTTACGGCGAGCGGCGGCGGCTCGCGGCCGCCCGGGCGGTGCTGGCCGACGTGGCCCAGATCGACCGCATCGCGGCCGCGATTGCCATGGGCCGCGTCCGCCCGCGGGAACTGCTGGCCCTGGGCGCGACGCTGCGCCTGCTGCCCAAGCTGGCCGAGCTTCTGGCCGGCTGCAAGGCCGACCTGATCGCCCAGCAGACCCCGCACCTCGTCGGCCTGGACGCACCGGCCGATCTCATCGCCCGGGCCATCGACCCCGACTGCCCGCCCGTGCTGCGTGACGGCGGCGTGATCGCCGCCGGCTACGACGCCGAGCTGGACCGCCTCCGCCGCATCGGCACCGACGGCCAGAGCTGGCTGGGCGAGTACCAGGCCGCCCAGGCCGCACGCCTTGGCATCCCGGCGCTGAAGGTGGGCTACAACCGCGTCTTTGGCTACTACATCGAGATCACCAACGCCCATCGCGAGAAGGTCCCGGCCGACTACGTCCGCAAGCAGACGCTCAAGAACGCCGAGCGATTCATCACCGAGGACCTGAAGCGCTACGAGTCCGAGGTGCTGTCCGCCGACGAGCGGGCCAAGGCGATTGAGGTGCAGCTCTTCGAGCAGGTGCGGGCGGCGCTAATGGAGCACCTGGCCGCCTTCCAAGCCGCCGCCGAGGCCCTGGCCACGCTGGACGTCCTGGCCGGTCTGGCGCAATTGGCCGCGGACCGCGACTACCGCCGGCCGACCATCACGCAGGACAACGTGCTGCACATCGTCGCCGGCAAGCACCCGGTGCTGGCCGAGCAGCTCCGCGAGCAGTTCGTGCCCAACGACGTGCACATGGAGGCCGCGGACCGCCGCCTGCTCATCGTCACCGGGCCCAACATGG
>JBEKZI010000103.1:0-6399 GCA_049510055.1 Phycisphaerae bacterium
CCGCCGCTCGCTGAAATATCTCTGGCCTTACCGCGGCCGAATTGCCATCGCGCTGGTCTGCGTGCTGTTCATCGGCAGCCTGTGGGGCGGCGGGCTGGGGCTGATGTTCCCCGGGGCCAAAATTCTCCTGTCGGACGAGGGCCTGCACGGCTGGGGCTATAAGGTCATCGCCGACAAGCGGCTGGGCATCTCTTCCATCCAGAGCACGGTATCGATCGCCGGCGCCCCGCCGCAGATGGCGGTGCAGATCGTCCGCGTGGATGAAGGCAAACTGGCCGCCAAGGCCGGGCTGAAGGCCAAACAGTGGATCGTCGACCTGGCCGAGCCGGCGGCTGCATCGGCCCCCGCGCCCTATGGAGACCCGGTGCAGGCCCTGGCCTTCGCCGCCCCGGATCGTCCCGTCGTGCTGAAAATCTACGACCAAAGCGCCCATCGCCTCACCGACGTGTCCGTCACGCTGCCGGCCCTGCAAGGCCCCTACTTGTTTGTGAGGGACCTGTTCCACCGAATTCCCCAGCCGAAGGACCAGGCCAGGCGTTTTCCGCTGTTCGTGGGACTGCTGGTCGTGGTGCTGGTGGTGACGATCCTGAGAACGACGATGACGTTCGTGCAGGAGTACCTCATCGGCACGGCCATCTGGCAAGGCATGATGGACCTGCGGTGCGAGAACTACGACACCGTGCTGCGCATGCCGACGACGTTCTTTTCCGAAAAGGGGGTCAGCGACGCCACCAGTCGATTCATTCAGGACACCAACGAGCTGGCCCGCGGCCAGAACACGCTGCTGGGCAAGACGCTCGTGGAGCCGGCCAAGGCGGTGGGCTCGCTGCTGCTGGCGTTGATGATGTCCTGGCCGCTGACGCTGATGGCGATGGTGGCCGGGCCGCCGGCCTACCTGCTGATCCACCGCTTCGGCCAAAAGATGCACAAGGCCTCCCGACGGTCGCTGGAAAGCTGGTCGAACATGCTGGCGGTGCTGGGCGAGACGCTCCAGGGCATCCGCGTGGTGAAGGCCTACACGATGGAAGGGGCCGAACGGCTGCGGTTCTTCCGCGTCAACCGCGCCTTGCTGAAACAGCAGGCCCGCATGGAACGCCTGGACGCGGCCACCAGTCCGACCGTCGAGGCGCTGGGGATCGTCACCGGCATGATCGCCGCCGCCGTGGCGGGGTACCTGGTGTTCGTGGGCTGGTCGTGGGGCGAGTTCTTCTACCGCATGGACCGCGATAAGTTCCTCACGTGGATGGTGGCCCTGTTCGCCCTGTTCGATCCGGTCCGCAAGCTGGCGAAGGTATCAATGCGCTTCCAGCAGTCCGAGGCGGCGGCCAAGCGCGTCTTCGAGTTGCACGACACGCCCCGCGAGCCGCACACGGTCGGCGCCCCGCCGCTGCCCCGCCATCGCAAGACCATCGAGTTCCGCGACGTCAGCTTCCGCTACCCCTCGGCTGTGGAGGACGCCGTGCGGAACGCCAACCTGTGCATCAAGGCGGGGCAGACCGCCGCCGTCGTCGGACCCAACGGCAGCGGCAAGACCACGCTGATGTCCATGGTGCCGCGCCTGCTGAATCCGACGAGCGGGAAGATCCTCATCGACGGCATCGACATCGCCACCGTCTCGCTGAAGTCGCTGCGGCAGCAGATCGGCCTGGTCACGCAGGACACGGTCCTGTTCCACGCCACCGTGGCTGAGAACATCGCGTACGGCAAGCGGCGGGCGTCGCAGGAGGAGGTCCTGGCCGCGGCGAAAAAGGCGTTCGTCGACGAGTTCATTCAGCACCTCCCCGACGGCTTCAACACCCTCGTGGGCGAGTACGGCGCGACCCTGTCGGGCGGGCAGAAGCAGCGCATCTCCATCGCGCGGGCGATCCTCCGCGACCCGGCCATCCTCATCTTCGACGAGGCCATGAGCCAGGTCGACGCCGAATCCGAAAACCGCATCCACCAGACCTTGGCGGAGTTCACCAAAGGCCGCACCACGCTGCTGATCGCCCACCGCTTCGCCACGGTCCTGGCGGCCGACCTCATCGTGGTCATGAACGCCAGCGCCATCATCGACAGCGGCACGCATCAGGAACTGCTCGGCCGCTGCGATCTGTACCGCACCCTCTACCAGACCCAGTTCCTGGACTCCGGCGGACAGGTACCGTGAGCGAACAGGATTCACAGGCCGGAACCCTTCCCGCCGGCGTCCTGACCGTCGGCGTGCTGGCGGCGGCTATCGCGATCCTCTGGGCGGCCATCCGCCTGCCGGCCGCCGTCCTGAACGCCGCCAAAACCGCCATCACCGAGGGCGGCCTGGTCGCCCTGATCGTCGTCGCCGCCGGCGGGTTGGGGTACCCGCTCGTCCGGCGGTTCTGCAAGGACGACGTGCCGACGGGGCTTCGCGCGGCCACCGCGGCGCTGACGGGTTTATGGCTTCTGGGTGCGGCCGTGCTGGCGGTCGGCTCGCTGACGCATGGCTTGCTGAAGGTCTGGATATGGTGGCCGGTGGTCGCCGCGGGAGTGGCCCTGGCGGCCTGGCAGGGGCGGGCGCGACTGGAGGCCTGGCGGCGGCCCACCCATCTGGACGGCCGATCGCTGGTGTGGGTCCTCGTCGCGCTGGCGGTGGGACTATGGGTGGCCGGGGCGATGCTGCCGCCGGGTTTCATGACCGCGTTCGGCGACGACTACGACGTGCTGGAGTATCACCTGCAACTGCCTCGCCAGTATTACCTGGATCAGCACGTCGCGGCGCTGCCTAACAACGTGTACAGCCACTATCCCCTCGGCGGGGAAATGCTGTTCCTGCTGTGCATGATCCTGCGCGGCGGGGCCTACGAGGGCATGTATGCCGCCAAGCTGATGCACGGGGCGTTCGGCGTGCTGGCGGTGGCGGCGATGTTCTGGGGCCTGCGGCGCCAAGAGGATTCGCGCGCCCGATTCTCCGTGGCCCTGCTGGCCACCACGCCGCTGGTGATTTACCTGGGCTGGCTGGCGATGGTCGAGCTGGCGGAGGTCGCCTATCTCGTCGCGGCCCTGCTGTGGTTGAGGCAATGGATGCGGTCGCCCTCGGCCGGGGCGGCCTTGGCCGTCGGAGCGATGCTCGGCGGAGCTTGCGCGGCCAAATATTTGTCAGTGGGCTTCGTCCTGGGCCCGATCGTCGTCGTCATGCTCGCTTGGCCGCTGATGACCCGCCGGCTGGCGCTGCTGGGGCACGTCGTGGCCGCAGCGGCGGTGGCGGCGGTGCTATTCTCGCCTTATCTTGTGCGCAATACCCTCTCGACGGGCAATCCGATGTTCCCGCTCGCCAGCGAATTCTTCAGCCGGCCGAGCTTCTGGCCCGCCGAGTGCCAGCAACGGTGGCTCAACGGACACGGCCCGCAATTCAAGCCGCCGGTCCCCCAGCCCGCCGGCTACGAGGCGCCGCCTCCCCCAACGCGATTGGAATTGTTCTGCCAGAATTTCGTGCTGTCGGACCCGCTCAGTCCGCTGATCAAGCTTCTGGCCGCTGTGGCTGTTTGCGTGGTGATTGCGACCACGAAACAGCGGGATCCGTGGGACTGGGCGCTGGTGGCGGTGCTGGCGACGCAACTGGCGGTCTGGGTCGCCGCGATTCACGGCATGCCCGATCGGTTCGCCGTTTTGACCATCGTGCCGATGGTGCTGCTGAGCGGCGGAATGCTCGCGCGGCTGGGGCGAGTGCAGACCAACCCGTTCCGCAAGGACAAGGACGCAGCCAGGCCCTCGTACGGCCCCTGGGGCATGTTGCCGGCCGTGGCGGCCGTGGTTACCACGGCGGCCGTCAACCTGATCATCGGCTACAACATCTACCGCGAAGCGGGTTCTCCGCCCAACCCCCTGACGGGAACACCGGCCAGCCCCCCTTTATCGGTGCACGGTATCCCGGGGGACCTTGTTGCTGCTGATATGATCCCTCTACAATTGCCCGCCAACTCCCGTATCCTGCTCATTGGTGAAGCCAGGGCCTTCTACTTTCCGCCTCATACCGCCTATGCGACGGTCTTCAACGCCCAGCCGCTGGACGAAATGATTCGCCAGGGGCTGTCCCCCGCGGCCATCCTGGCGCAGTTGCGCCGCGACGGCATCACGCATTTGTGGTTTAATTGGTCTGAGATTTCTCGTCTGGCGGTGACCTACGGCTTCCCCGCCTCCCTCAGCGCCGAGCTGCTCGATCGCTGGCGCGACGGCCGGCCGCCGAGCCTGCCGATCCTCCGGCAACTGCAAGCCCTGGGCATGACGGTGGCTGAGCAGATCGAGATACCCTCGCCGGCGACCGCTCCGGCCTCCGCGCCGGCGTCGGCACCGGCGACCACGCCGGCCCATGCGGCCAAAGCGGCTCAAGCAACTAAACCGGCCCCGCCAGCTAAGTCAGCCCATGCGACAAAACCGGCTCCGGCGACTGCATCCGCTCCTACCAGCCAACCGGCTTGGCCGGTGATTACCATCTACGCGTTGCCAAAACCGCCACCTGTGGTGAGCGCAGTCGAACCACCGTAGGAGGCCGCATGCTTCCCCTTCATGAGCCCCTCAAAGCGCAACTCCTCTGGCGGCGGCTGGACCTGGAGGCCCGGCCCATCGACCTGCTAGACGCCCTGGGTGGTGAGCTTGCCGAACCGCCTGTGGTGAGCAAAGTCGAACCGCAAGACGTGGCATTGCTGGAGTCTTCCGCAGTGGACGATCGCTACGGCCAGTACTCCATTCTGGCCTGCCGGCCCATCGAGGTCCTGACGCTGCGCGACGGGCTCCTCCGCAACCGCCGCGGGGGGGTGCTGGCGGCCGATGATGAGGCCATCTGGCGGGCGCTGCACCAGGCCTTCGCCGCCGTGCACCTGGCGGCCGGGCGGCGCGAATGCCCCTACGTGCCCGGATGGATCGGCTACCTGGGTTATGAGTTGGGGCGGCACGTCGAGCGGCTCCCCGGCCGGGCCCGCCGCGACGGCCTATCAGACGACTTGCGGCTGGCCTTCTTCGACGCCCTGGCCGTGTACGACGCGATGGAGCGCACCTGGTGGCTGGCGGAACTGCGGTTCGACGACCCGCCGGCCGGTGCGGGGCAGGCGGCGGCCACCCTTCTTGGAGCAGCGCGGATCGCCGCTAATCAGCCACCGCCCCTCGACTGCGCTCTGGACAGGCGGTTGGACGATGTGCTGGAGACCGACGCGGCCGACCCGGTCTTGCTGCCGGCGGCGGAGGCCAGTTCCAACTTCACCCCCCGCCAATACGAGCAGGCCGTCGCGCGAGCCATCGACTACATCGCGGCCGGCGACATCTTTCAGGTAAACCTCTCCCAGCGTCTGGTGGTGCAGCCGTGCCCGCCCCCGGAGGCCATCTACCGCGCCCTGCGGCGGCGCAACCCCGCCTGGTACGCCGCGTACCTGCGGTTCCCTTCGGCGGCCGGGCCGTGCGCGATCGCCTCCAGCTCGCCGGAGCTTTTCCTCCGCCTGCGGGACGGTTGCGTGACCACGCGACCCATCAAGGGCACGCGCCCGCGGACGGGCCAGGCGGACCAGGACCGCGCCGCGGCCGCGGACCTCTGGAGTAGTCCCAAGGACAACGCCGAGCTGGCCATGATTATCGACCTGCTGCGAAACGACCTGGGCCGCGTGTGCCGCTACGGGAGCATCCGCGTGACCGAGCCGCGAACGCTGGAAACGCACCCGACGGTCTTTCACCTGGTCGGCACCGTCCAGGGGCGTCTGCGCGACGGCGTCGGGCCGGCGGAACTGCTGCGGGCGACGTTTCCCGGCGGCTCGATCACCGGGGCGCCCAAGATTCGCGCGATGGAGATTATCGACGAGCTGGAGGGCCTGGCGCGAGGCGTCTACACCGGCTGCGTGGGCATCGTTGGGGCGGATGGCGGCAGCGAGTGGAACATCGCCATTCGCACCGTCGTCTGCCACGGCAACCGGGCGATGGTGCAGGTCGGCGGCGGCATCGTGGCCGACTCGCAACCGCCGGCCGAATACCGCGAGACGATGGACAAGGCCCGCGCCCTGCTGGAGGCCATCGCCCAAGTCCAGGCCGTGAGGGTGGCGCCATGAAGACATTCCCGATCCTGCTGAACTTGCGCGGCCGGCGCGTCGTCGTGGTGGGCGGCGGGCCGGTGGGATTGCGCCGAGCCCGCGCCCTGGCCGAGGCGCAAGCCCAGGTGACGCTGGTGGACCCCGCCGCAGCGGCCGACGCCGCTGGCGTGACCGTCGTGCGGCAGCCGTATCGAAAGGAATTGTTGGAAGGGGCGTTTTTGGTCTTCGCCTGCACCGACGACCACGCAGTCAACCGGCAGATCGCCGCCGACGCCCGCGCCGCCGGGGCGATGATCAACGCGGCGGATCAGCCCGACGACTGCGACTTTTTCCTCCCAGCCGTCTGGAAGGACGGCGACGTGGTGGTGGCCGTGGG
>JBEKZI010000104.1:0-6309 GCA_049510055.1 Phycisphaerae bacterium
TGTTGCCATTGTAGATGGTTGGTGGTAAAAGCACCCCTCCTTCAGCGTGGACAGCGCTGTGGCCACGATGAAGGAATATTTTTCGTCTCGTCGGCCGCTAGGGCCGGCAGGCGGCCACGGCGGATGAGTGAACGGCTCTTTGAAAACCACATAGGGACGGGAAGATGTAGTTGACCTTCGCGTGGTTACTTCAAGACGCGCGAGGGTCAAAAGGTTCACCGAGAAGCGCCAATGGCGGCTTGACAGTCCGTAGCGGTCCGCGAGGGCCAACGACGGATGTGATCAAGCTACTAAGGGTGCATGGTGGATGTCTAGGCGTGATGAGGCGATGAAGGACGCGGCAGGCTGCGATAAGCCCAGGGGAGCTGTCAAACAAGCTTTGATCCTGGGATCTCCGAATGGGGTAACCCGGCGCCACTGTGCAAGCAGATGGCGTCACCTCCGGCTGAATGCATAGGCCGGCAGGAGCGAACGCAGGGAACTGAAACATCTCAGTACCTGCAGGAAAAGAAATCAATAGAGACTCCGTCAGTAGCGGCGAGCGAACGCGGATCAGCCCAAACCCGTCGAAAGGCGGGGGTTGCGGGCGCCAATCCTGGAGTTACAAAGGCAGCGATAGCCGAAGGGTCTGGAAAGGCCCACGATACAGGGTGATAGTCCCGTAGGCGGCATCGCGAGCCCTCCGTCGCGGTTGGCGTTCCAGAGTAGCACGGTGCTCGTGGAACCCCGTGCGAAGCTGGGGAGCCCACTCTCCAAGGCTAAGTACTCCATCACGACCGATAGTGGACAAGTAGGGCGATTGAAAGATGAAAAGCACCCCTGTTAGGGGAGTTAAAAGTACCTGAAACCATGCACCTACAAGTTGTCGGAGCCCTATGCCCCGCAAGGGGAATGGGTGACGGCGTGCCTTTTGCATAATGAACCGGCGAGTTACCGTTTGCGGCGGGCTAAGTCCCTCAGGGACGGAGCCGTAGCGAAAGCGAGTCTGAATAGGGCGACCATGTCGCAAGCGGTAGACCCGAAACTGAGTGATCTACCCACGGCCAGGTTGAAGCGTCCGTAAAAGGACGCGGAGGACCGAACGCACTAACGTTGAAAAGTTAGGCGATGAGCTGTGGGGAGGAGTAAAAGTCTAATCAAACTCAGAGATATCTGGTTCTCTCCGAAATAGTTTTTGGACTAGCCTCCAGATGCTGCGCAGCGGGGGTAGAGCACTGGATGAAACGAAGGGCCCACCAGGCTGCTTCTTTCAACCAAACTCCGAATACCGTTGCGTGGACCTGGGGAGTCAGACCGCGAGGGATAACCTTCATGGTCAAAAGGGAAACAACCCAGACCGCCGGCTAAGGTCCCAAAATCATGCTAAGTGACTAAGGAAGTCGGATTGCGGCGACAACCAGGATGTTGGCTTAGAAGCAGCCACCATTTAAACAGTGCGTAATAGCTGACTGGTCGAGCAACTCGGCGCCGATAATGATCGGGGCTAAGCATGATACCGAAGCCGCGGATTTCATCCACCTGCGGGTGGGTGGAGTGGTAGGAGAGCGTTGCTGTCAGCGTCGAAGGCGTACCGTAAGGAGCGCTGGAGCGGCAGCAAGTGAGAATGCCGGTATGAGTAACGATAAAGCAGGTGAGAATCCTGCTCGCCGAAAACCTAAGGTTTCCTGGGGAAGGTAAATCCGCCCAGGGTTAGTCGGACCCTAAGTCGAGGCCGAAAGGCGTAGACGATGGATGGCAGGTTAATATTCCTGCACTGTGCGCGGCGGTTGACGCGCGGATGACGCATCGACACATCGGATCCCACGATTAGTCGTGTGGGTTGGGGCCCCGGTAACGGGGCATCTCTAGGCCACTTGGTTGCCGAAGTCCGAAACGCCGGTGCCGAGAAAAGCTCCGTGCTGACAAAACGCACATCCGTACTAAAACTGACACAGGTAGGTGAGGAGAGTATCCTCAGGCGCTCGAGAGAACCGTCCTTAAGGAACTAGGCAATTTGACCCCGTAACTTCGGGAGAAGGGGTCCCTCTCGAGACTTTGCATTAACCTGTAAGGTCTCGAAGGGCGCAGAGAAACGGCTCTGGCGACTGTTTATCAAAAACACAGGACTCTGCCAACTCGCAAGAGGATGTATAGAGTCTGACGCCTGCCCGGTGCCGGAAGGTCAAGGCAGCAGGTCATGGGGAGCAATCCCTAGAAGCTTGCAACCTAAGCCCCGGTAAACGGCGGCCGTAACTATGACGGTCCTATGGTAGCGAAGTTCCTTGTCGGGTAAGTTCCGACGTGCATGAATGGCGTAACGACTGGAGCACTGTCTCGAGGACGGACTCGGTGAAATTACAGACGCGGTGAAGATGCCGCGTTCCCGCAGCAAGACGGAAAGACCCCGTGAACCTTTACTGTAACCTGGTATTGGCGTCTTATGTCGCATGCGTAGGATAGGTGGGAGGCGTTGAAGTCCGGCTCTCGGGCCGGATGGAGCCACCGTTGAAATACCACCCTTGCGCCCTGAGCCTCCTAACTTCGTTCCGTGAATCCGGGCGAGGGACAGTGCTTGGTGGGCAGTTTGACTGGGGCGGTCTCCTCCCAAAGTGTAACGGAGGAGTCCAAAGGCATCCTCAGCACGGTTGGCAATCGTGCGTCGAGTGTAAAGGCATAAGGATGCTTGACTGCGAGACTTATGAGTCGAGCAGGTGCGAAAGCAGGGCTTAGTGACCCGGTGGTCCCGTGTGGAAGGGCCATCGCTTAACAGATAAAAGGTACTCCGGGGATAACAGGCTGATCTCCTCCGAGCGTTCATAGCGGCGAGGAGGTTTGGCACCTCGATGTCGGCCCATCACATCCTGGGGCTGAAGGCGGTCCCAAGGGTTCGGCTGTTCGCCGATTAAAGTGGTACGCGAGCTGGGTTCAGACCGGCGTGAGCCAGGTCGGTCCCTATCTGCTGTGGGCGTAGGAATCTTGAAGGGATTCTTCTTCAGTACGAGAGGACCTAGAAGGACCAACCTCTGGTGCACCAGTTGTCCCGCTAGGGGCATGGCTGGATAGCTATGTTGGGAAAGGATAACCGCTGAAGGCATCTAAGCGGGAAGCCCACCCTGAGATTAAGATTCCATTCCCGACTTGTTCGGGAGAGAGCCCCCATGTAGACCACGTGGTTGATAGGCCGGACGTGTACGGACGGAAACGTCTTTAGCGAACCGGTACTAACGGGCAATCGCTTGATCACTTCTGTCATTGTCCTTCGCTCCGCGAAGGGCCAGGCCGCTTTGGCTAATCGATGAACCTTGACAGCTCCCCGTCCCTATGATGATTGCGCCCGGCAGGACCGACAGGCCCTGCCGAGGCCATGGCGGTGTCCATACGCTGCGGGCCACACCTGTTCCCATTCCGAACACAGAAGTTAAGCCGTAGCGGCCGATGGTACTACGTAAGTGGGAGAGTAGGTGAATGCCGCCTTTATATCGCAAGCCCTCGGGAAACCCCCGGGGGCTTGTGCTTTTAAAACCAGGTAAGAGGTTAGAGGTTAGAGGTAAGCAAAACCGGTACAGGGGGTGTTCTCACCTTTCACCTCTAACCTCTAACCTTTGATTGCTAAGCCGCCGTTCTCAATCCGGCAGTTTATTGACCAGTTCCACGAACGTTCTGCCGCGGTGCTCGTAATTGGTGAACATGTCGTAGCTGGCGCACGCGGGGCTCAGCAGCACGTGGTCGCCGGCCGACGCCTGCTCAGCCGCGGCCCACACGGCGGAGGGAAAGTCTTTGGAATGGACCACCAGGGGCGATTGGCCGCGGCGATGCTTTTCGACGGCCTGGGCGATCTGCTCCGCCGTAGCGCCCACGACGATCGCCGCCTTGGCGCGCTTGGCGACGGCTTGGCCCATCGCATCGAAGCTGACATGCTTGTCGTACCCGCCCAGGATCATCACGGCCCGCCGCGGCGGGAAGGCTTCCATCGCGACGATGGCGCCGTCGGGCGTGGTGCACTTGGAGTCGTTGTAGTACCGCACGCCGCGACGGCTGGCCACGAATTGGAGCCGGTGCGGCAGGCCGGCAAAGTCCGCCAATGCCGCCGCGGCCGCCGCGCGGTCCACGCCGAATTGCTTCGCCGCCACCCAGGCGGCCTGGGCGTTGGCCTGGTTGTGCGCGCCGGGCACGGCCAATTTAAAAGGTTCACCGGCCGGGTCGAACGTCTCCACGCGGCCTGGCGCCTCGGCCGCCCAGGCCGAGACGGTCGCGTCGGCGGCGTTGAGGACCAGCACGTCGTCGCGCGACTGGAAGCGAAAGATGTTCTTCTTGGCCGCCGCATAGAGGCGGATGTCGTCCTGGTAGCGGTCCAGGTGGTTGCCGATGAGGTTGGTAACCACGGCCACGTGCGGGCTGACGCCGATAATGGGCAGGTCCTCCAGTTGGAAGCTCGACAGCTCCAGCACCACGACGTGATCCGCCGCGATGCGGCCCAGGTCCTCCAGCAAACTCTTGCCGATGTTCCCGCCGACGTGCGTGGGGAGCGTGCATTCCAGGATCGCGCCGGCCATCGCGGTCGTGGTGGACTTGCCCACGCTGCCGGTGATGCCCAGCACAGGCGCGGGGCAACGCTCCAGGAACAGATTGATCTCCGTGGTGTACGGCACGCCGCCGGCGGCCAGGGCCTCGGCCAGCAGGGGCATGTCCTTGGGCACGGCCGGGTTGACCACCAGCAGGTCGGCGGCGGTGAAGTCGGCCTTTGCGTGCCCGCCCAGGTGCAGCGCCACGTCCAGCCCGGCCAGGGCGGCGACCGACTCGGCCAGCTCCGAAGCCGCCGCCATGTCGGAGACCGTCACCTTCGCCTGCTGGCTGCACAGCCATCGCGTCACGCCCACGCCGCCGCCGAACCGCCCCAATCCCACGACGGTGACGGCCTTGCCTGCAAGGTCGGCGGGGCGGGCGGGGGTCATATCGCCTCCGCGGGCCCCAGGCCCAGGACCGTCATAGCCGTCAAGTCGTACCGCCGGGCGACTTCCAGAACCCCCTCGGCGGTGACGGCGAAGTAGTTGTCGATCTCCTTGGCCAGCGGCAGGTACTCGCGACGGTAGAGCCAGTCGAAGCCCACGGCGGTCAGCCGGCCCATGGGCAGCTCGCCGTGCAGCGTGGCGCCGGAGGCGATCTTGTTCTTGGCGGCTTGGAGTTCCGCTTCAGTCGCCCCGTCCTGCATGAATCGGCGGAACTCCTCCCGCGTGATCCGCACGGCCTCGGCGGCGCGGCGCGGCTCGCAGGCAAGGAAAGTGATGAACGCCCCGGCCCCGTCGAGCAGGTCGTAGGTCATCTGGGCCTCGTCGGCGATGGCGGGGTCGATCAGGGCATAGAACAGGCGGCTGCCGGTGGGGTGGCCCAGGATTGTGGCCGCTAGGTGCGCGGCGTAACGGTCGTCGCCCTGGGCCGAGGGGGCCGGCGACATGATGCCGACGTTCTGATGGGCCAGGTTGGCATCGACGATGGTCCGGGCCGTCCCGGCGGCCGGTGCGGGCGACAGGTCCCGCGACACCTCGTAGGGTTTCCAGTGCGAGCAGGATTCTTGGATTTTTCCCAGCGCCGCCGGCCAATCCAGGTTGCCCACGACCACGGCCGTGATGTTGCCGGGACTGTAGCGGCGGTCGAAGTATTCCAGCATGTCCTGGCGCGTCAGGGCCGTGATGGATTCCGCCGTGCCCACGATGCTGTGGCCCAGCGGGTGGCTGGCGAAGTGCTCCGCCATGAGCTTGTCGTACAAGCGGTGCTGGGGCTGGTCCTGGTAGCGGGCGATCTCGTCCAGGATGACGTGCTTCTCGACGTCGAAGTCCTCCTGCCGCAGCGACGGGCGGAGCAGGTCGGCCAGCAGGTCCAGCAGCGGCGTCTGGAATTCCTTGAGCACCGCGCCGAAATAGATGGTGTTCTCCTCGCTGGTGAAGGCGTTGTTTTGCGCCCCCATGCGGTCGAAGTCGCGGTTGACCTCCAGGGCCGTCCGCCGCGGCGTGCCCTTGAACATCATGTGCTCCAGGAAGTGGCTGACGCCGGCGACATTGGCCGTTTCGTCGCGGCTGCCCGTACGGACGAAGAACCCCGCCGCCATCGACTCGACCGTCCGGTTGATCTCGCCGATGACGGTCAGCCCATTGTCCAGAACCGCGTGCTTGAATTCCAATTCCATGTGCATTTCCAAAAAAGTGCTCGCTAGCCCGCCAGAGTGCCGGTGTCCAGGGGTTCGGGGCCGATGACCAGCACGGTGAAGCGGTCCGGCCGGAACTGCCGTGCGTAGGCCAGGACTTCCTCCAGCGGCACGCGGTCGATGGCGTCCAT
>JBEKZI010000105.1:0-6062 GCA_049510055.1 Phycisphaerae bacterium
CCTTCCTGGCTATGCTCATGGCCACGCTGGTCCTGGCGGCCATGCCGCCGCTGACACTGACGTTCTCCAGCAAGGACGCCATCTTGCGCCAGGTGCTCCTGTCGCCTCGCGGCGGGGTGGGGCTGTGGCTCGCGGCGATGCTCGGGGTGCTGCTGACGTCGGCGTATTCCTTCCGCCTGCTGTTCGTGGTGTTCCTCGGGCCGCAGCGCACGCGGTTCGACGTCGCTCACCACAGGGTCCCCAGCGGCCGGGTCAGTTGGCTCATGCGCCTGCCGTTGGCGGTCCTTGCCCTGGCCGGCGGATTGGCGGGCATCGCGGAACTCCTGCGCGTGCTGTTCGGCGTGGAAGGTTTCTACGCGTTCCTCCGCCAAACCTTGCCGGAAGCGCCGATCGTTTCGACCTTGCGAGAAAATCTCCAGCAGCAGGCGATTTCCGTAGGAGTCTCGCTGGCGGGAGCCGTAGCAGCGTACTGGCTGTACGTCCGCCGGCCGGCGCTGGCCGGGCGGATGGTGCAAGCCCCCGCGGCCGCGGCGGTGCACCGATTCTGGCAGGCCGGGTGGGGGTTTGACTGGTTGTACGAGCGGCTCTTCGTCCGTCCGTACGATTGGATCGCGAAGACCAACGCGCGGGACGTCGTGGATTGGCTTGTCGAGTCGCCGGCGCGGCTGGCGATGGGACTGTACCGGCTGCTGCGGCGGACGCAGACCGGCCGGCTGCGATGGTACGCGATGGGCGTGGCGACGGGCGCCATCGTCCTGATCGCCCTGATGGTGTGGCTATGATCCTCGTGTGGATGATCGGCATTCTGTTGGCGGGTGGCCTTGCGGCCTGGGCCGCGGCGCGCCGCAGCGCGGACATGTGCCGTCGCGTGGCCCTGGCGGCCGTGGGGGCCGAGCTGATCCTGGCGCTGGGACTGTGGGCGTCGCCGCCGGTGGCGACGAATTATCCCGGCCGCTGGGTGGCGGCGGTGGATTGGCCGTGGATCGATTCCCTGGGCATCCGCTTCTGCCTGATGGCCGACGGCATCGGCGTGCTGATGCTACTGCTGGTGGGGGTGGTGGGCCTGCTGGCGGTGGCGGCCTCGTGGCGGGACGTGACGCATCGCGTCGGGTTCTTCCATTTTGCCCTGCTGTGGGCCCTGGCGGCCCTGTGCGGGGCGTTTGTGGCGATGGACCTGCTGCTATTTTTCTTCTTCTTCGAGATGATGCTCGTGCCGCTGTTCCTGATGATCCTGCTGTGGGGCCGCGAGCATCGACGGCGGGCGGCGATCAAGTTCTTCCTGTTCACCCAGCTCGGCGGGCTGTTTCTGCTGGTGGGCGTGCTGGGGTTGTACTTCCTGCACTACGCCCGCACAGGGACGCCGACATTCCGCTTCTTTGATCTGGTGCACGAGCCGATGTCGCGAGCGGCGGCCTGGTGGATCATGCTGGGCTTTTTCGCGGCCTTCGCCGTCAAGCTACCGGTGGTGCCGGTGCACGGCTGGCTGCCGGACGCCCACGCCGAGGCGCCCGTCGGCGGCAGCGTGGTCTTGGCCGGGCTGGTGCTGAAGGTCGGGGCGTACGGCCTGCTGCGGTTCCTGCTGCCGCTGTTCCCCCTGGCCGTGGTGGAGTTGGCGCCGGCGGCGATGATCCTGGCCGTCGTCGGCATCCTGTACGGCGCCGTGCAGTCCTACGGGCAAAGCGACCTCAAGCGGCTCGTGGCCTATTCCAGCATCAGCCACATGGGGATCGTGCTGCTGGGCGTCTTCAGCCGCAACGAGCTGGCGCTCCAGGGCGCGATGGTGACGATCCTGGCGCACGGCGTGAGCACCGGCGCCCTGTTCGCCCTGGCTGGAATGGTCCACCGTTGCACCGGCACGTACGACATGGGCCGCATGGGCGGGCTGTGGAAAAAATATCCCTGGCTGGGCGGGGCGGCGATGGTGCTGGCCATGGCGTCGGTCGGCCTGCCGGGGCTGGCGAACTTTATTGGCGAGTTCCTGGTGCTGCTGGGGGCCTGGAAGGCCAGTCCGGTGCTGACGATCCTAGCCGCCGGGGCGTTGATCGTCTCTGTGCCTTATTCGCTCAAGATCATCCAGCAGGTCTTCCACGGCCGCGGCGCGACCGCTTCGGACTTACCCGCCGGCGCGGGCGCGGACCTCCGCGAGCGGGCGATGCTGGCCGGCTGCATCGCGATCCTGGTGTGGCTCGGCCTGGCGCCGCAGGCGGTCCTGCGAACCAGCGCCGCGGCGATGCAGGCCGTCTCCGCGGCGGCAGCCACCGCGCCCGCCCCTAACGCGGTGCTGCCTAACGAACCAGGAGCGAACCAATGACGCCGCAGGACTTCATAGCGTTGGGACCTCTGCTGGCCGTGGCGCTCGGCGCCATCGCGGCACTGCTGTCCATCGGCGTCCGGCGGCGCCCGCGGGCGGCGTTTGCGATCTGCGGGCTGGGCCTGGCGGCGGGCTTGGCGGCGATCGTCCCGGCCTGGCGCGTCGCCCCGCGCGCGGTGACGGGCCTGCTGGTGGTGGACGGGTACGCCCTGTTCTTCACGGGGCTGGTCCTGGCGGCCGCGATGGCGGTGCTGGTGCTCTCGGCCGGATACCTCCGCGGCCGAGGCGAGCACGCCGAGGAATACTGCGTCCTGCTGATGCTGGCGACGCTGGGGGCCTGTGTGCTGACGGCCAGCACGCACTTCGCTTCCTTTTTCTTGGGGCTGGAACTGCTGAGCGTGCCGCTGTACGCCCTGATGGCCTACGGCCGGACGCAGCGGCCCAACATCGAGGCCGCCTTGAAGTATCTGATCCTGGCCGGCGTCAGCTCGGCGATGCTGCTGATGGGCATGGCCCTGGTCTACGCGGACTTGGGGTCGCTGTCGTTCGCCCACATCTTCGCCGACGTGGCGCAGTCCACCGAGCCGATGCCGTGGTTCCTGGCCGGCGCCGCGTTGATCCTGACGGCCGTGGCGTTCAAGCTGGCCTTGGCGCCGCTGCACTTCTGGGCGCCGGACGTCTACCAAGGGGCCCCCGCGCCCGTGACGGCCTACGTGGCCACGGTGAGCAAGGGAGCGGTCCTGGCGCTGGCGCTGCGTTACTTCGGCCCGTTGCTGGCGGCGGGCGAACCGGCCCGCGTGCCGCTGGCCTTCCTGGCCGTGGCCAGCATGTTCGTGGGCAACCTGATAGCGCTTCGCCAGGAAAACGTCAAGCGCCTGCTGGCCTACTCCTCGATCGCGCACATGGGCTATCTGCTGGTAGCGCTGCTGGCCGCGCCGAATGCCGTCACGGCCGTGGCGTTTTATCTGGCGGCCTACTTCGCCACGATGCTGATCGCCTTAGGGGTGCTGGTCGTTCTGAGCCGGCCCGGCGCCGAGGCACAGACGCTGGACGACGTGCGCGGCCTGGCCTGGCGGCGGCCGTGGCTGGCGGCGGCGATGACGGCGGCCCTGCTGTCGCTGGCGGGCATGCCCCTGACGGCGGGGTTCTTCGGGAAGTTCTACGTGCTCCTGGCCGGGTCGGGCGCCGGCCTGTGGGGGCTGGTCATCGTGATGGTGATCAACAGCGCCCTGGGCCTCTACTACTATCTCCGCGTGGTGGCGGCCCTTTTTGCTTCCGCGGAGCAGCCCGTTCCCGCGGCCGCGCCACTTGTGCCCTTGCCCTGGGCAGGGGCCGTGGTCTTGGCGGCGCTGGTGGGTGTGCTGGTCTGGCTGGGAACGTACCCCGCCCCGCTAATTCAGATGATCCGCCTTCTGACGGCCGGGGCGAATTGACTTGCCCTGTCTGCCGGCAGCCTGCCTGCCGGTAGGCAGGGCAGATCAGGCCGTGGGATGGTGGTCTTTCACGGCCGAGCGGAGCATGAAGAACCGGCCGATGCCCTCCAGCGATAGCATGCCCAATAAGTGGTCGCCCTCCACCACGGCGGCCGCGGTCTTCTGTTTCGTCATGAGGTGGCGATACACCTCGTCCAGCGGTGTGTCGGGCCCGACGGCGAGGAAGTCCCGGTCCATCGCGCTTCCGACGGGGGCGTCCGTGCCTTGCCGGTGAATGGAGGCGATCATCCCCGTCCGCGTCAGGATGCCCTCCAGGCCGCCGTCGCCGATGACGGGGAAGTCCTCCTGATAGCCGTGGTAGACGTGCTGGAGCGAGCGGGCCAGAGGCTCGCCGGGGTGCAGGACCTCGAATTGGGTCGCCATGGCGGCGCTGGCCGGCACGCCGTGCAGCGCCTCGCGGACGACGGTCTGCTGCTTTTCGCTGTCGGCGCCGAGGTACAGGAAGATGCCGATGATCGCCAGCCACCAATTAAAGAAGATGCCGTAGAACACGAACAATGCCGACACCGCGTGCCCGACGGTTACGGCGATGGACGTGGCGCGAAGGTAGCCCATGTTCATCGCCAGCAGGCCCCGCAAGACGCGCCCGCCGTCCATGGGGAAGGCGGGGATCATGTTGAAGATCGCCAGCAGCACGTTGACGCCGATCAGGCCAGCCAGGAACTCCCGCGGCGAGGTGGGGAACAGGTTGGGCATGCCGATGCCGGTCCATCGGCCGAACGCCAGGTACAGCAGGCCGGCGATGGCCAGGTTGATGAACGGCCCGATGATGGCGATGGCGATCTCCTGAGCCGGCTTGCGGGGAATTTCTTCCATCGCGGCGATGCCGCCGATGGGCAGCAGCGTGATGCTCTTGGCCTGGACGCCGAATCGCCGCCCGATCAGACTGTGGGCCAACTCGTGGACGACCACGCAGGCGAACACGGCGCAGATGAACGCCACCGCCCAGGCGGCCGCGGCGGTCCCTTTTTCCGACGACGCCGCCAAAAAAACGAACAGCAGCAACAGCAAAAAGGTCCAGTGGACCCGCAGCCGGATTCCGAAAATCTTGCCCAGTTCAAGCGACCATCTCATGCGATGCTCCTTAAGCCATCCCTCAGGTCATTCTATCGCTTGGCCTAGCCGGAAGGGGGGGCCGGGACGAGCAGGACCGAGGCGTCGGTATGGTGGATGATTTTGGCGGCCACGCTGCCGGCCCAGAACGCCGCGGTACCGGCGTGTCCGTGGGTGGCCAGGACGATCACGTCGGCCTGGCGCGCCTGGGCGGCGGAGATGATCTGCCGTGCCGGATCGCCACGGGCCACCATGGTCTCGGCCTGAATGTCTTGGGCGGTCAACGTCTCCGCCAGGCGCCGCAGATACTCGTCGAGCTGGCGCACCTGGAGTTCCAGGATCTCTGCGGTGGCGCCCGGCAGATACGTGCTGGAGGCCAGCTGGCCGTTTTGCAGCGATGCCATCGTCGCCACGACGCCCAGCAAGGTCAGCGGGGCCTGGCACAGCCTGGCCAACTCAGCCGCCGGCGCCAGGCACGCCTCGTGCTCAACCTGGCCGTCCAGCGCCGCCAGCAGCCGGCGGAAAGGGAAGGCGGCTTGGGGGGCGCCAGGCGTCTTGAGCAACAGCACAGGCGCGGGCTGCTCGCTCGCCAGACGCTGGCCCAGGTTGCCGACGAAGCGGTCCCGCAATCGCACGTGGCCGTGGGAACACATCAGGATCAGGTCCGCCGTGAAATCTTCGGCGTGGGAGGCCAGGCTGTCCGCCAGGTGGCGCACCGGCGCGTGGACGTGCCAGCAGGCCGGGACGTCGGGGGGGAACGTCGCGACTAGGTTTTGGAGATACTGCTCCGCCTCGGTCTGGTCGACCAGGTGGCGCTCGCCGTGGACGCTCCCCGGCGCTTTAGTCTCCAGCACGTGCAACAGCGTGACGCTCGCCCCGGCCCGCCGCGCCAACGCGACGGCCGTCGGCAGCACGCTCTCGGAGGCCTTGGCGCCGTCCAGCGGAATCAGGATGTGTCGCAGCATTTGACTAGCCTCCCGCAAGGAGCCGGTACACGAGATACACGTTCAGGGCCAGGATCATTGCCGCCACCGCCCAGGCCGCCGCGGTGGTGAGCCGGCGGTTGGCTAACGAGCCCATCAGGTCGCGCCGGCGGGTAAAGAGGATCAGCGGAATGACGGCCATTGGCAGGCCGAAGCTCAGCACCACCTGGCTGAGCACCAGCGTCCGCGTGGCGTTCAGGCCCGCCAAGATGCATACCAGCG
>JBEKZI010000106.1:0-6038 GCA_049510055.1 Phycisphaerae bacterium
GAAACGGCCGCACATGGCCGCATCGTGGCCGGGCGGGTCGTCCTGGCCTGCGGCGGGAAAAGTTGGCCGACACTCGGCGGCACCGGCGGCGGCTATGCGTTGGCACGGCAGGCGGGTCTGATTATTCGCGAGCCGCTGCCGGCGCTGGTGCCGCTGGTCACGCGGCAGCGATGGCCGGGGCGGCTGGCCGGCGTAAGCCTGCATGACGCGCGCGTGTGGATCGACGCACGCGGCGAGGACAAGGCCGGACGGACGGGCGACATCCTGCTGACCCATCGTGGTCTGTCCGGCCCGGCCGTGCTGGACATCTCCGGCCGGGTCGCGGAGCTGCTGCGGCGAGGGCCGGTGCCGCTGAAGATCGAGCTGGTCGCCGGCATGGACGCCGCCCGCTGGGTTCGGCGGCTGGAGGATTGGCGCCGCTCCGCCGGCCGACGCGGCGTGGCCGGCCTGTTGCAGGACCACCTGCCGCGGTCATTGTGCGAGGTGCTGTGCGAGCTGGCCGGCGTGAAGGAGCGGACCTCGGCCGCCCACCTGCCCGCGGCCGAGCGCGACGCCCTGGCCAAAATCCTGGGCGGGCTGGAACTGACCGTCACGGCCACCGAAGGGTTCGGCGTCGCCTTCGTGACGCGAGGCGGCGTGGACCTCAAAGGCGTAGAGCCCGACACCCTCCAGAGCCGCACGCTGGAGGGGCTGTTTCTGGCGGGAGAAATGCTGGACCTGGACGGGCCCAGCGGCGGCTTCAACCTTCAGTGGGCCTTTGCCAGCGGCTGGTTGGCGGGTAAGTCCGCCGCCCGTCCGTGACGCTCCCTCCAAGCCGCGCCCCAGGCCGGTGAGCTAATCCGCCTCCACTTCCACTTCCGCCACAGGCAACGCCGGCGCCCGCAACAGAACCCACCATCGCCGCACGGCATCCAGCGCAATGACGACCGTCAGGACCAACATAATGGAAGCCAGCACACACGCCAGCTTCAGCAGGAAGATCTCGCTGCCGCCCGTCCCGGGCTGAAAGGCCAGCCGCCACCAATCCCTCACGCTCTCCAGGCCGGCCGTCAGCACCGTCACCAGGACGAACACCCACGGAATGCCCGTGCAGAGGGCGTAGATTCGTTTGGGGGCGTGCTGAAGGATGTAGGTCGTGCCGACGGCCAGGGCGATGCTGGCCAGGAGCTGGTTGGAGATGCCCAGGATCCGCCACAGCGTGTCCAGGTTGCCGATGTACAGCAGGAATCCCCAAGCCAGGCACACCACGACGCTCATGACGACGTTCATCGCCCAGTTGGGCTTGTGCCCCAGGGCCGCCTTGGGCGTGATCTGGGCGACCGCCTCCTGGAAGACGAACCGGGCCACACGAGTGCCCGTCTCCAGAAGCGTCAGAATGAAGAGCGCCTCAAACATGATCACGAAGTGGTACCAGTAGGAGGTCAGCGTCTTCATGCCCGGCAGGCGGGAGAACACCTTGGCCATGCCCACCGCCAGCGTGACCGCCCCGCCGGTTCGGCCGGCGAGCTTTTCGGCCGTGCCTTGCTCCAGGGCGGCGAATTCCTTTTCGCTCAAGTCCCAGTTGAGCTGCTGGCGGCCGGTGGTCACCAGCGCCGCGTAGCGGGCCGGCGGCACGTTGATCTTGAAGTAGTCGCCCGGTTCCAGGGCGCAGGCGGCCGTCAGGGCCGCGATGGCGACGAACCCTTCCACCACCATGGCCCCATAGCCGATGAGACGGATGTCGCGCTCGCGGTAGATCATTTTCGGCGTCGTGCCGGAAGCGACCAGGGAATGGAACCCCGAGATCGCACCGCACATGATGACGATGCAGATGAACGGCCAGACGGGCCCGCCGATGATCGGCCCGCCGCCGCCCAGAAACGGCGTGGTCAGCGGCATCTTCAGCGTCGGATGCGCCAAGAGCAGTCCCGTCGCCAGCACCGCCATCACGCCGATTTTCATGTAGGAGCTCAGGTAGTCCCGCGGGCACATCAGCACCCACACCGGCAGCAGCGACGCCACGCAGGCGTATGCCGGCAGCGCCACCGCCAACGTCTTGGCCGGAAGCATCAGCCAATGCCCCCACGCCGACACCGCGAACGTGCGGCCGAAGAACACGCCCAGCATCACGATCACGACGCCCACCACCGACGCCTCGCCCACCTTGCCCGGACGAATCTTGTACATCCACAAGCCCGTCAGCAGCGCCGCGGGAATCGTCAGGAGAATCGTGAACATGCCCCAGGAACTCTCCCCCAGCGCCTTGACCACGACATACGCCACGCTGGCCAGCGTGCAGATCACGATGAACAGCGTGGCCACGGACGCCGCCAAGCCCGCCACCGGCCCGATCGTCCGGCCGGCGATGCGAGACAGCGACAGGCCGTCCTCGCGCGTGGACGCCCACAGGATGACGAAGTCTTGGACCGCCCCCGCCAGGCAGGCCCCCACGATGATCCAGGTGTAGCCCGGCAGAAAGCCCCACTGCGCCGCCAGCACCGGCCCGATGAGCGGCCCCGCCCCGGCGATGGCGGCAAAGTGGTGGCCGAACAACACCAGCCGGTGCGTGGGGTGATAATCCACGCCGTCCTTGAGGCGATGGGCCGGCGTCAGCCGCGCGTCATTGAGCGTCGCCACCCGGGCCGCCAGGAAGGCCGAATAGTACCGATAGCTCACCGCAAACAAGGCCAGAGCGGTAACGATAGGCCAAAAAGAGTTCACGAAACCTCGCTGCCAGGAATTGCCTGGAACCGTTTGAAAACGCCTGAAAAAAGTCCGGAGCGGGAAGCTCCTGCTTGGACTACGCCCGCGGCCGTCGCAGGCTGATTGATATTTATTTTACCACGGGACCGGCCTGGTTCAACTTCCCGCCCCTGACCGCGCTAGACAACCCACCCGATGCGTGGAACCTATCCGACAATGGCGCCCGCCAGCTCCCGAGGCTGGATGGGCTTGGCGCCAAGAATCATCTGACGGGCGGCGTCGAGCTTGTTCCAGACGTTACACAGCATCACCCCACGGACCCGGCCGCCTTGAAGGTAATAGACGACGCCGGTGTCGTTGACCTTCTGCCAGTCGGCGAACGTTTCCAGTTTGGAATTCACGTCCCCGACGGCTTCGTAACCGAACTTGAAAAGGTCGGAGTAGAAATACGGCATGTACGTGAAGGGTTCGCCCGCCCCGGCCATATTCCGCCCGGCGCATTTGCCCTCGGACAACGCGCCGTCCCAGTGCTCGATCCGCGTGCGGACGCCCAGGGCCTTGTAGGGGAAGCTGGCGTTGTCCCCGGCCGCGTAAATGTCCGGCTGGGCCGTCTGGAGATATTCGTTGGCGACGATCCCGTTTTCGACCGCCAGGCCGGCCCCGGCGGCCAACTCAGTGGCTGGGGCAATGCCGATGCCGACAATCACCAGGTCGGCCTCGATCCGCCGGCCCTGCTTCGTTTGCACGGCCAGGCGGCTTCCCTCGCGGGCGATGCCGACGGAACGGTCCGCCGAAAAAATCTCGATTCCGCGCTGGCGATACTGCTCCTGGATCGCGCGGCCCAGCTCGGCGGGGAAAACCCGATCGCAGAGATATTCACCGGGGAAGACCATCGTGACCGACACGTGGTTCATGTGGAGCGCGGCGGCGATTTCGGAGCCGATAAATCCCCCGCCGACCACCACGGCCGCTTTCCCCTCGGCCGCCTGCGGACGGACGGCCAGATAATCGTCCAGGAAGCGGTAATAGCACACCTCCGCCAAGTCTCCGCCGGGAATGTCCAGCCGCCGCGGGATGCCGCCGGTGGCCAGGAGCAGTTTTTCGAACGACACGACCTGGCCGGCGGAATCGGTCAGCGTTTTGCGGCCGGCGTCCAGGGAGACCACCGTGCGGGAAAGCGCCACCTCAACGCCGTGGCTGTCGTAAAATTCCTGGCCCTTGACGAAGATGTCCTGGACCTTTTTCTTGCCGAACCACAGTTGCTTGCTCAGCGGCGGGCGGTGATACGGGAGATGCTTTTCCGACGAGATCAGGAGGATTCGGCCCTCTTGATCCACCTCGCGGATGCCCTCGACGGCCGATGCCCCGGCCAGACCGCCCCCGACGATCACGTAGCGGAACCTTTCAGCGGCCATGATCGTTTCCTTTCGCTGTGATACTATACCGCTATAATCCTAGCGCTCGACATCACGTTTTTTCGCCGTTCCTTTCCGGTTGCACAAAGGCGCCCCGACGGCCAGGGGCGTGCCGAGAAATGCCACTCCGCTGCACATCACGGGGACATGATTGGCTTCCGGCGGGCTGACCCTGTTCGCTATCATATAGATTTAGGTACGCAGTATCGGCTGTAAGGAAAGAACCCTTGTGGCAGCCGCAGGAGCGGCCCTGTGGTCCCGACGTTCATGGCCAAACCCTTGAACATTCTGCTGATCGAGGACAATCCCGCCGACGCGGAGCTGTTGCGGGATGTGCTGGCGCCCGAGGGGCACGCGACCTTGACGCGCGTCTCCGAACTGGCGGAAGGGCTGAAGGCGGCGCGCTGGGGGGCATTCGACGCCGTCCTTCTGGACTTGACGCTGCCGGATTCCTTCGGCCTGCAGACGATCTCCGACGCCGCGGCCGCGTTGCCCGCCATGCCGATCATCATCATGACGGGCCTGGCCGACGAAAGCGTGGCCCTGGAGGCCGTCCGTCGCGGCGCCCAGGACTATCTGCTCAAAGGTCAGACCGACCAGGCGACGGTCCTGCGGGCCATCCGCTACGCCATCGACCGCAAGCAGGCGGAAGCGGCCCTGCAAAAAGCCCACGACGAGCTGGAGCATAAGGTCAAAGTTCGCACGGCGGACCTGGCCGGGGCGGTGGAGGATTTGCAGGCGGAGGTCCGCCAACGGCTGGCGATCGAGCAGATCCTGCGAATGATCAACGAGTGCAACGAGGCGTTGGTGCGCGCGGAAGACGAACGGCAGATCACGCAGGACATCTGCCGCATTATCCTGGACGTGGGCGGCTACCGCATGGCGTGGGTGGGCTATGCCGAAGACGACCAGGCCAAGTCGGTTCGTCCGGTAGCCTCCGTGGGTTTCGAGGAAGGCTACCTGGAGAACGCCCGGATCACGTGGTCCGATACCGATCGCGGCCGCGGGCCGACCGGCTCGGCCATTCGCCTGAACCGGCCGTGCCTGGGCCGAAATTTCCTGACCGATCCGGAGCTGGCGCCGTGGCGTGACCAGGCGATCCAGCGCGGCTTTCGGTCGTCCATCGCCCTGCCGCTGGCGGCCGGCGGGAAGGCGTTCGGCGCCCTGACGATCTATGCGTCGCAACTGGAGGCCTTCGGCGAGGCGCAGGTGAAGGTCCTGGTGGAACTGGCCGACGACCTGGCCTTCGGCATCATGGCGCTCCGCACGCGCCAGGCGTTGCAGGATCGATCCGAGCAGCTCCGCCGGCTGGCCTCCCAGCTCACATTGGCGGAGCATCGCGAACGGCGGCGGCTGGCGGGGGTCCTTCACGACCACCTCCAGCAGCTCCTGGTGGGCGCCAAGTTCCGCCTGACGGCGTTGGAGCAGGCCCCCGACAAGGCGGTGCGGCAGGCGGCTGCGGAAATGGGCGACCTGATCGATCAATCCATCAAAGTCTCCCGATCGCTGACGGGGGAACTTAGTCCGCCGGTCTTGCATGAAGGTGAACTTGTCCCGGCCCTGGAATGGCTGGCCCTTTGGATGCAGGAAAAGCACGGCCTGACGGTGGAGCTGCGGGCGGGCGAAAATGCCGCCCCGGACACCGAAGACATGACCATTCTGCTTTTTCAATCCGTGCGCGAACTGCTGTTCAACGTCGCCAAGCACGCCAAGGCAAAGGTTGCCTGCGTCGAGGTGGCGCGGTGCGGCGACCAGATCCAGGTCGTCGTGAGCGACCAGGGCGCGGGCTTTGACGCCGAACGGCTTCGCATCAAGGGAGGCGCCTCCGGCGGCTTTGGGCTCTTCAGCATTCGAGAGCGGCTGGCCTTGTTGGGCGGGCAATTGGAGATCGCCAGCGCTCCCGGCCGAGGCAGCCGTTTTGTGCTGCGAGCTCCCCTTCAA
>JBEKZI010000107.1:0-6018 GCA_049510055.1 Phycisphaerae bacterium
CAGGCTGCCGCCGGTGATGTTCAGGACGCCTCGGGCGACGCTACCGCTGCCCAGGGCCACGGTGCCGCCGCCGGTGATCGCGCTGCCGCCCGACCAGTTGGTGAAGGTGCCGCCCACCCTCATCGCACCGCCGCTGATGGTGGCCGTACCGGCGGAGTTGTCGGCGCTTCCCACATATAGGGCATTGCCGATGCTCAGGCTTCCAGCCGTGACCGCCAGTTCGGCGCTGCCGCCAGTGGTGTTGGCGACCCACAGCGTGCCGGCTTCCTGGTTGATATAGGCCACGGTGGCCTTGCCGGAGTCGATCTCGACGGGATCCCTGACGGTGGGCTGCCAGGGGATGTCCCAATTGCCGATCAGCTCATAGCGCCCGGCCGATCCGCCGGCCCAGACGATCGTCTTGGGCGGTGCGATGGGGGCCAGGTCCATAAGGTATTCTTCCAGGTTGGTGTAGCCGTCGTTGTCGATGTCGCCGTTGTTATTCGCCACGTTGGGATCCAAGCCGTGGGCAAGCTCCCAGGCGTTGGACATGCCGTCGTGGTCGGTGTCAAAGTTGGCGTCGCGGCTAATCTGCGCGTAGGTCGGATAGCCGCCGACATCGGTTTCGTAATTGATGATGTGGCCCGTGCCGGTTTGAACCTTTGCCACAATGTTGGCGTCCACCGAATCGCGGTTCCAGGCAAAGGCCCCGACGTTGGCCAGGACATTGTTGTAAGCGTCCTCCGCCGTCTGGGTATACACGGGAGCGGCGGCGAAGGGCGTGTTGACCCGGACGATGGCCTCGGAAACGCCGGAGCCGTACAGCATGCCACCGTTATTGTTGTAGCCGTTGTTGCCTTCCCAGTTGTCGGCCGTGACGGCGGGATACCCGTACACATAGTTGCCGCTGGCGTACATTCGGGTGGCCGTCGAGGTGTGGCCGAAGATTAGCATCCGCGTGCCGGCGGGCGTATCCAGGCCGTACTTGTAATAGTTGTTGACGAAGTTCAGGTTTCCCGCATTGCCGGGGTCGTCGTAACCTGATCGATAGCTCCAGTCGTACATCACGTTATTGCGGAAGTCGAGCACTCCGCCATTGTTACCCGTGGCAGGGTTGCGGCTCTTGTTGAGGGCGTAGAGATTGTGGTGGAAGGAAGCGGTGGGCATGGAGATGATGGAGCCATACCCATGGCCTTGGTAGTTCAGGCATTCGCTGATGATGCAGTACTGGACGGAGACCCGGTCGGAATCGCCGGTCACGGAGATGGTCTCATCGTCGGACCAGGAGGCGGAAATATGGTCGACCATGACGTCGCGCGAGGTGTCGTACACCCAGATCGCGTCGCGCGTGTTGTTGGGGTCCTTGTAGCCGGGCCGGACGTGGAACTGCTGGAGCACGACGTTGGTGCCGCGGACCTGGATGCCTTCGCCCGCGATCTGAATGCCGTTGCCCGGGGCGGTCTGGCCGGCGATGGTGAGGTTGTTCTTGTAGACGTTCAGCCGGGTGCTCAGCGTGATCGTGCCGGAAATGTCGAAGACGATGGTCCTGCCACTGGAGGGAGTGTGGTTGACGCCGTACCGCAACGAACCTGCGACCGTGCCGCACGGGTCGTCCAGCAGGCTGGTCACGTGATACACGTCGCCGCCGCGCCCGCCGGTGGAGTTGGCGCCGGCGCCCTCGGCCCCCGAAAAGGTCGGCAACGCCCAAACTTCCGTCCCCCCGGCAAAGGCGAGCACGACAAGGACCATCAAAACGGAACCCCACCCCCCCTTCGAGGAATTTCGCATCCGGGACATAAGATCACCTCAAACTGGCGGTCGGTGGCGGACGTGGACGGCCGACCTCTCCGGGCTTCCTAAAATCTACACCTCCGGCACGTGCCACAACGCGACTTTGACCTATCCTCTGTAAGGGGCTACGGATAGGAGGCTCAAGACAGACCTGATTTTACTCCATCGTGGCTGTTGACGAGAGTCCAAACGTGCGACAACCATATAATCTTTCAGACATCCGGATCGGGCCGGCGGAGCGGCTAGTTCAACGCCAATTGTTTCAGGAAGCCGCCCTGGGCGAGGAAGATGACCAGCGTCATGGTGACGGCCGACAGCAGCGTGGAGTAGAACACCGTCTTGGCGACGTAGTTGGGGTGGTTGTCGAACTGGGAGCATAGCAGGGCCGAGTTCACCGAGGACGGGGCGGCCGAGCCGATCAGCAGCACCTGGGCCAGGAAACCGTGGATGTTCAACGCGTAGATCAGGGCCAGCATCAGCAGCGGCGATACCACCAGCCGCAGGATCAGGCTGGTGGGCACGGGATAATGATCGGCCCCGTGGGGAATCAGCGCCAGTTGCGCCCCCAACGCCACCAGGGCCACCGGCACGTACGCCAGCCGCAACTGATTCACGACCTCCCAGAACGGCGCCAGCGCCTTGGCCGCCGCCGGAGCGTGCTCGCCCAACTGATTGCGAACAAAGACCGTGATCAGCGCCACGGCCAGGGCGTAGAGCGGCGGAAACTTGGCCACGTGCAGGAGGTTTTCCTTCCACGGCCGCTGGGCCTTCCCGGCCGCCAGCACCACGCCCAGCGTGAAGTGCGAAACGTTCTGCACCAGCATGGCGAAGACCTGATACGACATGGCCGCGGCGCCCAGGCCCATGCCGCGGAAGGCCAGGTCCTGAAGCGGCAGGCCGATGTTGCCCGAATTGTTCAGCACGGTGGTCATCAGCATGGCGTTGTGCTGGTCGCGGGGAACTTTTTCCAGCCGAGCCACCAGGATCGTCACCGCCGCCACCAGCGCCATCGTCACCAGCGAGGCGGCGATGATCAGCCCCACCTCCCCAGCTGTTAGCTTGGCGCTGACGACGGAAAAATAGACCATCCCCGGCGTGACGAAGTAAAAGTTCAGCCGCGTCAGCGTGGGCATGTCCAGCCCCAGGAACCGCCGAATGACAAAGCCGATGCCCGACAGCAGCAACATCGGCAGGATGACGGTATAGAAAATCTCGCCCAGCCGGGCGGGCAGCTCCGTCACCGATATCGCCAAGATCGTCGCGTCCAGGGTTAGCTCCTCGGGATTATCCCGTAAGTCAAACCGATTAGTTTAGCAGCGTCGGCCCGGCCTTCCAAGGGTCTGCCCTTAAGCCCGATCGAGGACCACGATCGCAACCCCCACGATGTCGGCGAAGGCGCGACTTACTAGGGCCGTACTCAACACGCAGCCAAGGGCGCGCCCTATTTATTCTCCGAGCGCCGGTCGCTTTGGCCGCGCGGCACAATGCAGAGCAAAACGGTCAGCATCATCGTATAGGCCATCAGGGCGCCCACCAAACAATACAACATCCTGCTGGCGTGCAGGCGGGAGCACTCGAACAGATACTTACGGTCTGCGACAACCTGAGCATAGTTGTGGTGATTGCAATCAATATAGCTGACCGAAGCGAAGCCCAGCAGGGCAGCCAAGATCAGCCAAGCGGGGAACGCCCGTTTCAGGACTGCCCCCACCTGTTTGAAGGCCGACGCGGCCATTGCCTGGTGGTGGGAGCGGCGCAGCAAGGCCGCCGTGACAACCGCCAAAACGATCCCCAGGGCTATCGCGCTGAAATACGATACGTAAAGGTATTGTTCATTCGTCACGAGTTCGCCCCAAGACGGCATACAAAATGGTCACAATCGCCACATAGCCAAGAGAGATCAGGGCGATACCCCACAGGGCCGGCTCCAGCCCCTTCACGCCCCACCAGACGTAATCCATGAACGCCAACGTGCCGTCTTTGCCCGCACTTAACTCGCTGGGGTTTACCACGGCGGCCAAGGCGGCAAAGACAAGAATCAGGACCATTGCTCGCATATAAAACCGCCGGGCCAGCAGGAGCTTGCTGTTGGCGCCAAGCATCTCCTTCATGGGCCTTCGCATCAACACCATGAACACCAAGACGGCTACGACGGCCGCAGCGATCAGCACGAGCCGGGCAATCTGAATCATGGCAGCATCTCCTTTCCATCGGTGGACCGCAGCCACGACATGGGTTTGAGCTGCCTTGTAGCGTACCCCCGACCCTCGGCAAAGCAAAGATTCTGTGCGGAAGATTCGGCCCCTATGCCACATCCAGCCACGCGACGCGCCCTACCCCTCAGACGCCCATGGTCAGCAGACGAATGCCGACGGCGGCGAGGGCGACGGCCAGGCCGCGGACGATCCAGTGGCCATGGACTTTCTGGGAGACCCAGGCGCCCACCTGCGCGCCCGCGATGACTCCCACGGCCAGCGGTACCAATTCCCCGACATTGCCGAATTGGCCCTTAAAGATATGCACCAGCGTGCCGGTCAAGGCCGTGACCACCAGGATGAAGTGGCTGGTGGCCGTGGCTATGTGCACCGGGAACCCCAACACATAGGCCATCGCCGGCACGTGAATAATCCCGCCGCCGACGCCCAGCAGGCTGGACACAAAACCCACAACCAGGCTGATCGCGATGCCGAGCTTGAGGCTGTAGGGTTTGGCCCGCAGGAATGTTTCGCCGTCCAGCGGAGCGGCGGCCGGCCCCTGGCTAGCCTTTCGCCCCGGCGGCGTCGGCCAGAAGAATAGCGCCGCGCCCGCGATCAGCAGCACGACGCCCATGATGACGTTGAAGGTCCGCCGAGCCAGGAACGCCGTCGTCAAGGCCCCCAGGACCGCCCCCGGCACGGTCGCCAGCGCAAAGATGACGCCGGCGCGGTAGTCGATGCGCTTCATCCGCGCGTAGGCCGCCGTGCCGGAGAAGGCGTTGAAGAACACCACGGCCAGCGACATCGCGGCCACCCTGTCGGGGCTGCGGTCCGGATGCAGCAGCAGGAGCACCGGCACGAGGATGAACCCGCCGCCGGCGCCGATGAGCGTGCCGAAGGCCCCCACCAGGATTCCCAGCAGCAGGTTTCCTGCCCACGCCCACGCCCAATACAAGGATGCGCCGTCCATTTTTCGATCCGATCGACCTTGCTCGTGATTTCCGAAAGATTCGAGGTATTCTAGGGCGCAGGCCGGCCATGACCAACAATTCCCCAAAAACCGCCGGGCCAGTCGCCACTGGGGCCGCGACGGAGATTCTCTCCGGGCGGACGCAGCGGCGCGGGCTGCGCCGCCTGTGGCCGTTCCTGGGCCCGGCCTTCATCGCTTCCGTGGCGTACCTGGACCCGGGCAACTACGCCACCAACCTCACCGCCGGGGCGCACTTCGGCTACACGCTGATCTGGGTGGTCGTCGCCAGCAACCTGGTCGCCATGCTCATCCAGGCCCTCTCGGCCAAGCTGGGCATCGCGACGCATCACAATCTGGCCGAGCTGTGCCGCCAGCACTATCCGCGATGGCTCGTCTGGACGCTGTGGGCCCTGATGGAAATCGTGGCCATGGCGACCGACCTGGCGGAGTTCCTGGGGGCGGCGCTGGGATTGTATCTGCTGTTCGGCATGCCGCTGTGGGCGGCCGCCCTGGTGACGGGGGCGGCGACATTCGGCATCCTGGTGCTGGAGCGTTTCGGCTTTCGGCCGCTGGAGGCCGTGATTACCGCGATGGTAGGCGTGATCGCCTTCTGCTACCTCATCGAGTTGGGCCTGGCCAAGCCGGACTGGGCGCAGGCGGCCTGGTGTACGGTGGCGCCGCGCTTCGCCGGGCGCGACAGCGTGGTGCTGGCGGCGGGGATTCTGGGCGCCACGGTGATGCCGCACGTGATCTTCCTGCACTCGGCCCTGATGCAAGGGCGGATTGTGGCGCAGGACGACAAGCAGGCCAGGCGCCTGTTCCGCTACGAGGTGCTGGACGTGGTCCTGGCGCTGGGCGTGGCCGGGGCGATCAACGTGGCCATGCTGATCATGGCCGCCTGCACGTTCCACGACCGCGGGCTGGTGAACGTGGACGCCATCGAAAAGGCCTACCTCACGCTCCAGCCGCTGCTGGGCAAGGCCGCCGGCGTACTGTTCGCCCTGTCGCTGCTGGCGGCGGGGCTGTCGTCCTCGGTGGTCGGCACGATGTCCGGCCAGGTGGTCATGCAGGGCTTCCTCCGCC
>JBEKZI010000108.1:0-5965 GCA_049510055.1 Phycisphaerae bacterium
CGGCACGCTCCCGCTGAAGCAGGACGACTGGAAGGTGGACATCGTGGCCGCCGGAAGCCAGAAGGCGTTCATGCTGCCGCCGGGCCTGGCGTTCGTTTCGGCCAGCCCCAAGGCCTGGGCCAACATCGAGAAGATTTCCGCCCCGGTGTTCTACCTGAACCTCAAGGCCTACAAGAAGTCCCTGGCCGCCAACGACGTGCCTTACACGCCGGCGGTGAGTCTCATCCGCGGGCTCCAGGTGGCGCTGGCCATGATTCACGCCATCGGCATCGAGAAGGTCTGGGCGCGTTCGGCCCTGCTGGCCAAGGCCACCCGCGAGGCGGCCAAGGCGCTGGGGCTGACGGTGTTCTCCAAGCAGCCGGCCGACTCGGTGACGGGCATCCTGTATCCCCCCGGCGTGGTGGACAAGACCTTCCGCGGCAAGATTCTCCGCGACAAGTACGGCTGCTCGGTGGCCGGCGGACAGGATCACCTGGAAGGCAAGATGTTCCGCGTGTCGCACATGGGATACATCGATCCGTTGGACACGATCGGCCTGATCGCCGCGATTGAATACGCCTTGACGGAGTGCGGCGTGAAGGTGGAAATCGGCAAGGGCGTAGCCACGGCCGCCAAAGTCCTGAAGGACTGGAATTAAAGGAAGCCGACCCATGATAAAAGTTCTCATCGCAGACAAACTCAGCAGCGTCGGCCTGGACTGGCTGAAGAAGCAAAAGGACGTCGAACTGGACGTCAAGCCCGGCCTGCCGCCGGCGGAGCTGGCCAAGATCGTCGGCGCCTACGACGGCATGATTATCCGTTCGGGCGTGAAGGTGACGGCGGAGGTGCTGGCCAATCCCGGCAAGCTCCAATGCGTCGCCCGCGCGGGCGTGGGCGTGGACAACGTGGACGTGCCCGTGGCCACCGCCAAGGGCGTGATCGTGATGAACACGCCCGGCGGCAACACGCTGAGCACGGCCGAGCTGGCGCTGGCGCTGATGCTGGCGCTGTCGCGGAAAATCGCCCCCGCCAACGCCTCGCTGAAGGGCGGACAGTGGGACCGCAAGAGTTTTGAAGGCACGCAACTGGCGGGCAAGACGCTGGGCATCGTCGGCCTGGGACGCATCGGCAAGGCCGTCGCCCATCGTGCCGCGGCCATGGAGATGCGCGTGCTGGGGTACGATCCGTTCTTCGCCGGCGGCGGCGACGACGTGGAGATCGTCAAGGACCTCAACGATCTGTGCAAGCGCGCGGACTATATCACCGTCCACACGCCCAAAACGCCCGAGACCGCCGGCATGATCGGCGCGGCGCAGTTCGCCGTGATGAAGCCCACCTGCCGGCTGGTTAACGCCGCCCGCGGCGGCATCATCAATCCCGAGGCCCTGCTGGAGGCGCTGAAGGCCGGCAAGGTGGCCGGGGCGGCCCTGGACGTCTACACGGCTGAACCGCCCACCAGCGAGGCCGAAAAGGCCCTCATCCAGCAACCCAACGTCCTGGCCGTGCCGCACCTGGGCGCCTCCACCGAGGAGGCCCAGGAGCAGGTCGCCCTGGAGGCGGCCGAGCAACTCGTCGAGGCCCTGCGAGGCGGAGAAGTCCGCAACGCCGTCAACGCGCCCGGCTTCGACAAGGCCATGCCGCCCATGCTGCGGCCCTTCGCCGAGCTCGCCAAGCGGATGGGGGCGATCCTGGCCAGCATCACTGCCGGCGGGATCACCAAGGTGGAAACGGTCTATCGCGGGGCGATCGGCGACATGAACGTCACGCCGATCACCGCCCACCTGCTGGTGGGGTTGCTCCAGCCGGTCATGGAACAGCCGGTCAACGTGATCAACGCGCCGGTCCTGGCCAAACAGCGCGGGGTGGAGATGGAGCAGATCACCTCGGCCAAGGTCCGCGAGTTCTCCAACCTGATGGAAGTCACGGTCCACACCGACCAGCAGAAACGATCGGCCGTGGGCACGATCATCGGCAACCGCTTCCCGCGGGTCATCGCCATCGACGGCTACCGCATGGAGCTTCAGCCCGAAGGGCACGTGGTGGTCATCTTCAACGTGGACCGGCCCGGCGTGGTCGGAAAGTACGGGACGATCTTCGGCGACAACCAGATCAACATCGCCGACATGACCTTCTCGCGGAAGAAGAAGTCCGGCCTGGCGGTGGTGGGCATCAACCTCGACCAGGCGCCGCCCAAGGCCGTGATGGACCAGATCGGCAAGCTGGACATGGTCAAGGCGGCCTACTACATCCACCTGCCGGAACTGCCTCCCGAAGACCGCGAGGAATAACCGGCCGGTTTTAGTCACGCGTTTTCCCGCGCGGCGGGGCGTGTCTGCCAACAGGCCCCGCCGCGCGTCTTTATTAAGGGCCGGCGTCCGCGTCGGAGCTTGTGAGGGCCGCACCGGCCTATTATGCTACGGGCGTGCTGGGGCAGGTGGACATCCGTACACTCGGCGTCAACACGTACGTCATCATCGGGGCGGTGGTGATCCTGGCCATCCTGTTCCTGATGGCCGTGACGGCTTGGACGCTGCTGAAGGTTGCCCTCTGGCAGGCTGAAGTTCGCCGGGCGCAGCGGCAAGCTGACAAAGAGCGGCTGGCCGACGACGGACAACCCTACCCCCCGGCGGGCCGGGGCTTGTGCGACGTGTGCGGCAAAGCGGCCAACAAGGTTTATCATCTTTCTTCCGGCCGGCGAATGTGCGACGATTGTTACCAGCGGATAGACCAGCCGGTTGAGGAGCGGGTCGGCCGCCCGCGCCCGACCGACGAACGTGCCGCTCCCGCGGACAAGGCCCAAAAGTAAGCGAGGACGAACGATGACGGATTCCCAGGAACAATCGCTCGGTGCCAAGGTTTACAAGCAAAGCGAAGGTCGCCTTCTTAGCCTCCAGGACCTGCTGGAATACTTCCATCGTCGCGGGTCGATGCGGGTGTCCGACCTGCACCTTCAGGTGGGATGTCCGCCGGTCTATCGCGTGGATGGGAGCCTCCAGCGGCTCAAGGGCGATCCGCTGGACCGTCCCGCCCTGGACGCGTTCCTCGGCACGCTGCTGACCGAGGCCGAGACCGCCGCCTACCGGCAGAACGGTTCGGTGGACCTTTCCCTCATCACCGAGGTGATGAGGTACCGCATCAATTGCTTCCACGACAGCGAAGGCCCGGCCATCGCCATCCGCGCGTTGGATCCCACCGTTCCGGCGGTGGAGAAGATCGGCTTTGCCAATGAGGTATGGCGCGACATCATCAAGCGAAAGCAGGGGCTGGTGCTGCTGACCGGCATCACCGGGGCGGGCAAGAGCACCACCATCGCCTCGATGATCGACCGCATCGCCCAGACCACACCCTGCCGCATCATCACGTTGGAGGACCCCATCGAGTACCGCCTGCGCAGCCAGATGGCCGTCATCTCGCAGCGCGAGGTCGGCCGCGACGTGCCCAGCTTCGAGCGGGGGCTGCGCGATTGCCTGCGGGAAGACCCCGACGTGATTTTCGTGGGCGAGATGCGCGACCGCGAGTCGGCCTCCTGGACGCTCACCGCCGCCGAGACGGGGCACCTGGTGTTCTCCACGCTGCACACGCGCGACGTCCGCGGCACGATCACGCGCGTGCTGGACATGTTCCCCTCCGGCCAGCAGGATGAAGTAGCCAGCCAGCTTTCCCTGGGCCTGGCCTACGTCATCTGCCAGAGGCTCATTCCTCGCCGCGACGGCAAAGGCCGCCTGGTGGCCATGGAGATCCTCAACAACGTCTACGGCGTCTCCAACCTCATCCGCACGCGCAAGCTCGAGCAGCTCTACACGCTGCTCCAGACGCGCACCAAGGACATACCCGAGGAACGCATGGTCACCATGGAGCGGTCGCTGGCCATCCTGGTCCGCGACGGCAAGATCGACGCCCTCGAGGCCGAAAAATGGGCCGGCAACGCCTCGGCCTTCCTCGACGAAATGCAGCACGTCGGCAGCGAGCCGCCGCAGTTGCAGCAGCCATAAAAGTGTAGGGCGTGCAGGTTCTCCGCGAAGCGGAGGTTCTGCACGTGGGATAAATTTCCGCGTGCAACGAGTTGCACGCCCTACCTGCTATGACACGGCCGCTCCCTCGGCGGCCAGAAGATCGCAGAAGTTGAAGCGGTTGTCGCGCAGGACGATCCGGCCGGGGGTAACGGCGATGGGGCGGGAGAAGATGGGGCCGTCGTACACGAAGCTGTGAAACTCACCATTCTCGCCGCAGGGGTCCACCGTCGCTGGCAGCTCTTCTAGAAGGCGCTGGTCGTACGGACGGCCGGCGAATCGGCCGTCCAGGACCTGGGTGTCCACGCAGGTGAGGATGGCCCTGAAACCGGCGGCAATGAACCGCCGCGCCAGCTTGGATGTGTCTTGCTTCCAAAGCGGGAAGTGGGCGCCCATGCCGACCTGGGCCAGTTTCTCCTGGCGGTACTTGTGCAGATCGGCCAGGAAGATGTCGCCGAAGACCACGCCCGAGGCGCCCTGAGCCGCCAGTTCCGCCAAGGCCGCGGCCATGCGCTGCTCGTACAGCTCGTTGGAACTGCCGGCCGGAATGCCCACCTCGCGCAGCGGCAGACCCAGCGAGGCCGCCTGGCAGCGCAGCAGTTCCCGCCGCACGCCGTGCATGCTGACCCGGCCGAAGTCATCGGTCACGGTCGTCAGCAGGGCCACGACCTCCAGGCGCCCGGCGCGGCGAACTTCGTGCAGCGCCATCGCGCTATCTTTGCCGCCGCTCCAAGAGAGGATGACTTTCTGTGACACGGAACCTCTTTGGTTTTTTGACGTTTCCCGCTCTACTTTTGAATAGTTTTTTCCGGCCAGCTTAGGACCGCGCCGGTGTCGGCGCTGGTGGCGTGCGCGGCGTAGCGGCCCAGGGCGCCGTGGGTAATCTGCGGCGGGCGGGGCTTGGCGCGCTTGCGGCGCCGGGCGAGTTCCGCGGCCGGCAGGCGCACGTTCAGCTTCCGCGCGGGGATGTCGATCTCGATGACGTCGCCGTCGCGCAGCAAGCCGATCTCGCCGCCGGCGGCCGCCTCGGGCGAGACGTGCCCGATGGCCGGGCCGCTGGTGCCGCCGCTGAACCGCCCGTCGGTAATCAGGAAGCACTTCTCGTACAGGCCCAGCCCGCGGATGTAGCTGGTGGGGGCGAGCATCTCCTGCATGCCCGGGCCGCCGCGCGGGCCTTCGTTGCGGATGACCACCACGTCGCCGGGCTTGACCCGCCCGGCCAGGATCACGCGGCAGGCGTCCTCCTGGCTTTCGCAAATGCGGGCCTTGCCGACAAACCGGTACATCTTGGGGTCCAGCCCGGCCTGCTTGACGATGGCGCCTTGGCGGGCGATGTTGCCGTACAGGATTGTCAGCCCGCCGGTGCGTGTGAACGCGCGGTTCAATGGGCGGATGACGTCGTAGGCGTCCAGCGGGCCGGCGTTGCGGACGCGCAGTTTCCTGGGGCGCTGGCCGCGGAGCATCGCGCGGACTTCTTCCACGCTGCGGCCCGTGGCCTGCCAGCCCAGGCGATACATGCGTTTGGCCGCCGGGCAGAGCTTGGGGCTTCGCAGGCAGTAGTGCTTCAGATTCTGTCCGACGGTCTGGCCAGTGACAGTCAGGCAATCGGTGTGGATCAGGCTGGGCCTATCCCACCAGAGCTGGCCCATCAGCATGTGGATGCCGCCGGCGCGGTGCAGGTCCTGGACGTGATAGGTCCGGCCTTCCGGCGTCGAGGAGGGGGAGACGCGGCAGATGTTGGGCGTGCGGTCGGCGATCTTCTCGATGTCCTTCAGCGTGTATTTCAGCCCGGCCTCGGCGGCCATGGCCAGTAGGTGCAGGATCGTGTTGGACGAGCCGCCCATGGCCATGTCCGTCGTCAAGGCATTGTCGAACGCCTTGCGGGACATGATGCGGCGCGGCAGCAGGGGGTAGCTGCGCTTGCAGCCACCGCGAGCCCATTCCTGGACCATCTTCACGATCCGCTGCGCGGCGGC
>JBEKZI010000109.1:0-5784 GCA_049510055.1 Phycisphaerae bacterium
GCTCAGCCACGCTTCAATCGTCGAGGGGCTGGGCATGAACCTGCTGCGCCTGCTGAGCGACGGCAAGGTGGCGGCGGAGTTCCGCTTCACGCTCCGCCAGGCTAAAGAGGTCGCCAAGTTGCAGCGGCGGCTGGAGCGGCGCCTGGAAGGCAAGGAGGAAATCGCCGCCGAAGAGGAAAGGCCCCGCGGGGAGGAAAAGAAGATTCGCTGCGACAAGTGCGGGCGCGTGATTCCGCCGTGGGCGGAGGTGTGCCCCGCGTGCCTGAGCCGCCGCAAAGTGCTCAGCCGGTTGATGGACTTCGTCAAGCCCTACAAATGGCGGGCGCGAACCGGCATGTTGCTGGCGCTGCTGGCGACGCTTTCTCAACTGGTCCGGCCGTGGATGACCAAGCCGATGATGGACAAGGGGCTGGGCACGGTGGCCGGCGGCAAGCCCAGCTATCTCGTGTTGCTGGGGTATATCCTGGCCATGGCGGGGTTGATGATCTTTTCCGCCGTGGCGGATGCGCTGCGCGAGCGGTTGATGGCCACGCTGGGCTCGCGGATCAGCCGCGACGTCCGCGACCGCACCTACGAGCACCTGCACAAGCTGAGCCTGAGCTTCTTTTCCCGCAAGCCCACCGGCTCCCTGGTGACGCGCGTGACGTCCGACAGCGACCGCATCTGGGATTTTGTCGCCTTCACGAGCACCCAGTTGATCATCTCCGTGCTGACGGTCGTCGGCGTGGCGGTGGCGCTGTTTGTGATGCGATGGCAGCTGGCGTGCATCGTGCTGCTGCCGATTCCGGTGATGTTTTTTTTGACGATCGTGTTCCACCAGAAGCTGCACCGGGGCTTCGACCGCCTGTGGCACCGCTGGAGCTCGCTGACGGCCGTGGTGGCCGATTCGCTGCCGGGCGTGCGCGTCATCAAGGCCTTCAGCCAGGAGAAGCGCGAGGTCACCCGCTTCGGCGCCAAGAACGCCGACTTCTACCGCGACGAAGTCAGCATGATCACGCTGTGGACGCTGTTCGGGCCGGTGATGGTGTTCTGCACGCAGGTGGGGGCGCTGCTGGTGTGGATCGTGGGCGGCTGGTGGGTGGTCCGCGACCTGCTGGCCCATCGCACGCCGGCCCAGGGCGCCATGACGGCCGGGACGCTGCTGGCCTTCGTGTCCTACATGTGGATGTTCTACAACCCCATCCACATGATCGCGCACATGGATCGTATGTTCAATCGGGCGGCCACCAGCGTGCAACGGATCTTCGAAATTCTCGACACCGAACCGGCCATCTTCTCCAAGTCCGAGGCGATGCCGGCCAAGGCCGTCCGCGGCCAGATCGAGTTGTGTGACGTAAGCTTTAGTTACGACGGCGTCCGCAAGGTGCTCCGCAACGTCAGCCTAAAGGTCGCTCCCGGTGAGATGGTGGGCCTGGCCGGGCCCAGCGGCGGCGGCAAGACCACCATGGTCAACCTCATCTGCCGCTTCTACGACGTGCTGGAGGGGCGGATCCTCATCGACGGCGTGGACGTGCGCGATTACGACATCGAAGAGCTTCGGCGGCGCATCGGCGTGGTGCTCCAGGAGCCGTTCCTGTTCTTCGGCACCGTGGCCGCCAACGTCGCCTACGGCAAGCCCGACGCCACGCTGGAAGAGATTATCGCCGCCGCCAAGGCCGCCAACGCCCATGACTTCATCGTCGGCTTCCCTGACGGCTACGACACGATGGTCGGCGAACGCGGCCAGACGCTGTCCGGCGGCGAACGCCAGCGCATCAGCATCGCCCGGGCCATCCTGAACAACCCCGCCATCCTCATCCTGGACGAGGCCACCAGCTCCGTGGACACCCAGACGGAAAAGCTCATCCAGGAGGCCCTCGACCGGCTCATCGCCAACCGCACGACCATCGCCATCGCCCACCGGCTGTCCACGCTGCGCAAGGCCGACCGGCTGATTATTCTGGACAAGGGGCAGATCGTCGAGCAGGGCAGCCACGAGGCCCTGGCGACCAAACCCGACGGCGTCTACGCCAAGCTGCTGAAGATGCAGACCGAGACGCAGTCCATCATCGCCATCGGATAGCGGTTCGATTCCCCTACGCACTTGGTTCGACTTCGCTCACCACAAGCCGCACTACGATCCGGCTTCGCTAAAGCTACGCCGGACAGGCCTTCGACCTTCTGTTAGAAATATTCCTCCAGCCACTTTCGGCTGGCGTGGTCCAGGGCGTTCAGGTCGGTCAGCTCGTAGGTGTTGCCGTCGGCGTCGCGGAACAGCGCGCGGCTGTTGGACAGCAGCCGCACGTCGTCGCGGCTGCGGATTTGGAAGGTCACTTCGCCGCGGTCGGTCTGGGCGGTGATGGAGATGACGCCGAACTCGTTCTTATAGTTGACGATCCGGCGGATCTTGGGGTCGAAGACCTTGCCGGCCAGTTCCTGCTGGACGATCTGGCGGCTGGCGGGGTCCAGCTCGTCCAGCGTCCGCAGCAGGGCCAGCTCCTTGCCTTCCTTGTCGCGGATGGAGACGTAGACGCCCGGCAGCGACCAGGGGAAGCAGCGGGCCACGCGGGCGTCGACGACGGGAGCGTCCTTGCCGTCCATCTGCACCACCAATTGCCCGGCCTCGTTGCGAGTAATCTTCATCGTCACGGCCTGTTCCCTCACCGGCCAGTACTGACCGGCAGTTTCCATCGAATGCGTAATCTCCACCGGGGACGTCACAACATGCCTCCATCCACTTGTGGGCAAGAGGCATTATACCCACTTCGCACCACGGTTTGAAGCATTCCCCTGAGGCCTCGTCTTTGAGAAGTTTCTCGCCGGATCCTCCGGTTTTCCCCCGATTTTCCTTGGCACAGAAAGGGAAGCGCGGTAACATACTCGCCGCTTCGACCTCCGCCCAGGAAGCAGCGGAGTTTGTTCTAAGTCGAAGGGTGAGTGCGTTCTCGCTCACTCGCACCTGCCCCAGGCCTCCCCGGCCGAGTTTCCCCAACGTGTTCCTGTCTGATCGGTGCGGATGCTTGGCATTCGTACAGACGGGGTCGTCTCCATCGAAGTGGGATAGCAGAAAGGAGCAAGGGATGAAAATTCGGTTTGTGTCTATTATGGCTATGGCTCTTGTCATGCTGTGGGGCGTGCCGGCGGCTTGGGCTCTCTACGTCTGGGATGTGGAGATACCGCCCAGCGAGTACGGGCATCAAGATCAAAATGACGCGAACATTAAGTACGGCAGCACTGCTTGCGTTCCTACGTCCGTCGTCAATTCTTTTGCGTATCTCGAGACTCAGTACGGTGTCACCGACCTGTTCGACGGGAATATGACGACGACGATCAACAAGCTTGGTCAGAGGATGAACCTAGACGCCAACGGGGTCTCGAGAGCGGACTTTGCCCTCGGCGTGAAATCCTGGCTTGGCGACCACGGGGATGGGGAGGTCTTCATGACCGGGAAGGACCCCGCGGGTGCCGGCGGCCTGACCACAGGGATACCGGATTGGTGGTACATCTACGACTTGTTAGATAAGGGTTACGATGTTGAAGCGGGATTTGTTTGGACAAACGGCAATGGCGGTCACTGCGTTGCCGTGACCGGTCTCCTTTTCGATGACACCAACGATAATGGAATCCTTGACGCCGGTGAGTACGCCGACCTTGGTTTCATGGACCCCTGGAACGGGGTGGAACTCACCGGGACGCTTGCGGTGGATGCCAACGGCTACTTGAGATTGACGTACAGCGGAGGGGGAGCTGGCAACGGAGGAACGGGCATCATTACCACCGTTGTGGCGGAGATTCCCGAGCCGCTGACGCTCTTCACGTTGGCCATGGGCGGCTGGGCCCTCCTGAGAAAGAAAAAATAGAGCCTGAAAAATTTTCTCGATCTGTGAATGGGCGGCCCTTTGGGGCCGCCCATTTTTTGCGCGGAAACGAGCTGCCGCGCAAGGTCATCCTTTCGAAAGGGGCTATTCTGCGAGGAGGGCATGCAAGATCCCTGGTCCCGAATCCCAGGCTTGCCCGGCGTAGCTTTAGCGAAGCCGGGTCCCTAGTCTTTGAGCGTTCCCTCTTGGAACTCGTGTTGGCTGATTAATTGCCCCGTGTAATCCCACAGCGTGGCCGGGCCGCAGGCCAGGTGGCCGCGCCATGTGGACTGCGACTTCATCCGCCCGTCGGGCCAGTATTGCGTCCAGACGCTGGTGCCATCGTCGCGGTGCTCCCACTGCCATTGCACCTGCCCGTCGGCGGACCGGTATGTTTCCGTGCCGATCTTTCGGCCGGCCCGCCAGGTGGCCTGATACTGCTTGGCGCCGCTTTCGTAGAACCAGCTCTCCTCACCCTCCAGCAGCCAGCGGCCGTCGCTGGCCCGCCCGCCGCTGTAGATGCACCGCGTCCGGCCATTGGAGTGCTTTTCCTCGAACGTCTCGGCCTTGGGCACCGAGATGGGCGCGTCGGCGGGCAGCCCCGCGGCCGGGTCGAGGATCCAAGCCTCATTGAGCTCAAAGTGCAGGCAGGGATGGTTGATCGTGGTGATCAGGTGGATGACACCGTCGTCGCTCTGGACGGCCACGGCGTAGCCGATCGTGGCGTCGTTGTGGGCGGCCTTGCCCCAGCCGAGCCGGGGCGGCAGCACGTTGCCCTTGTGCGGCTGGGCGCCGGCCAGCGGCTTGATGCGCCACGTCTTGCCCTCATCCTCGCTGAGGGCTACGAACGACCCCCGCTGCCTGACGCCCGCCGGCTGGCGGTTGGTCTTGCTCTGGAAGTCGCTGGCGAAGAACAGCCGCCCGCTGGCCAGCCGCAGCAGGGCCGGCCGCTGGTTGCCGGCCAGGGCGGGGAAGGGCGACTTGCTGACTTGCCAGCTCTTGCCGCCGTCGCGGGAGAGGGACTGCGGCATCCAGCCGTCGATGTCGGTGTTCTTGCCGCCCAGGCCCAGGATGGTACCGTCTTTCAGCAGGACGAAGGCGGTGTGGCGCCCGCCGGTCCGGCCGCCGGTGTCGAACCACGTTTGGCCGTTGTCGCGGCTGGCCCAGAGCACCGACGTGCCGCCCACGCCGTCGCCGGCCAGGTAGATCGTCCCGGCCGCGTCGCAGTCGCGAAAAGCGCTGGCAATCGGCTGGGAGGTTTGCGGGCCTAAGCGGCCGGCGATCAGGGGGAACTTCACCTCGTCCCACGTGGCGCCGCTGTCGCGCGACGAGCACCACTTGAACGGCACGCCGTTCAGCCCCACCCCGCCGGTGACCAGGTGAAGCACGCCGCCGTCGTTCCACAGCAAGGCGCCTTCCTCCGTCACGTCGGGGAAGTCCAGGAGCAGGTCGGGCCAGTCCCAGCGGTCGGCGCCGTGCCGCAACCGCGTGGCGATGTAGGCGACGTTGGGCAGGTACTCGGTGCTGGAGGAGCTGGCGGTGAAGTGCACGGCCAGCAGGTCGCCGTTGGGGCAGACGGCCAGGCCGGGGCTGTGATTGTGCCCCAGGATGCCCGGGTGCATGCCCACGAGGCCTGCGTGGCCGGCGGGCTGATTCTCCGGCGGGACCGGCAGCATCGGCCGGACGCGGAAGTGTGGTTCGACTTTGCTCACCACAGGCGGCCTGGCCGGCTCGGGGCCGACGGCCATCCCAGCCGCCGGACCGCGGACGCAGCGCTGCACGAACGGCGTGTCGGCGGGATAGGGTTGGGTCTGCGGCATCCCGGCCTGGACCACGCGGAAGCCGACGTAGTGGCCCTCGTGCTCCGGGCCGTCTTGGGGAGGCTGGTCCACGTTCCACCACGGCTGCTGCAAGCGGGCCTGGCGGCGAGGCTCGAACTCGCTACCGG
>JBEKZI010000011.1:0-35652 GCA_049510055.1 Phycisphaerae bacterium
GCCATCGCCCGGGTCCTGCGGGGCGCCCTGGCGGCCTGCGGGCTGCCGGAGGCGGCCATGACGGTCGTGGACAACGCCGATCACGCCGTCGTCACGGCCATGTGCCAGGCCGAAGGGCTCATCGACCTGATCATCCCCCGCGGCGGCGAGCAGCTCATCCGCGCCGTGGCGGAGGCCGCCACCGTGCCGGTCATCAAGCACTTCGCGGGCAACTGCCACGTGTACGTCCACGCCGACGCCGACTTGGACATGGCCGAGCGGATCATCGTCAACGCCAAGTGCCAGCGGCCGGGGGTGTGCAACGCGACCGAGACGCTGCTGGTGGACGCCGCCGTGGCGGAAAAATTCCTACCTCGCGTGGCCAAAAGTCTGATCGCCCGCGGCGTGGAGCTCCGCGGCTGCGATCGCAGCAGGAAACTCGTGCCCGCGATGAAGATGAAAAAAGCCACGGAAGACGACTGGCGCCGGGAATACCTGGAACTGATCCTGGCCGTCCGCGTCGTGGACGATCTGGCGGCGGCCATCGAGCACATCAACACCTACGGCAGCCACCACACCGACGCGATCGTCACCGAGTCCCTGGCCGCGGCGGAGACGTTCGTCGCGGCGGTGGATTCCTCCAGCGTGATGGTCAACGCCTCCACGCGCCTCAGCGACGGCGGCGTGTACGGCCTGGGCGCCGAGATCGGCATCAGCACCGACAAGCTGCACGCCCGCGGGCCCATGGGCGCCGAGGACCTCACGACGTACAAGTGGATCGTCACCGGCCAAGGACACGTGAGAACCTGACCGGCTCGACGCCGGCGCCTGGGTTGGCCATCACGGGAACTCGATCATGTCCCTAGGCGACGAAGCCTCGTTACTGTGCCATCGTTGCGGCCGCGAGCTGTTCCCCGGCCGGGGCGATTTCTACGTCGTGCGGATCGAGGCCTTTGCCGACCCCACCCCGCCGGAACTGGACGGCTGGGTCAATCCCGAAGAATTGGCGGAAAAAATCGACGAGCTCATCGAGGAAATGCGCCACATGACCGAGCAGGAGCTGATGGACCAGGTGTACCGCCGGCTGACGCTGCACCTCTGCGGGGACTGCTATCGGGTGTGGATCGAAGACCCCGCCCGCTAGTCGCGCGGGCGCCGCCTGGCGGCGATGACGCGGCGGGTCTGCTCCACGGCGGCTTGGACCTGTTCGGGCGTCAGAAACTCCACCCGGCCGCTGAGCCTCAGCACCGTGCACTTGCCCTCGTGAGCGGCCGTGGCCTCATAGACCAGCACGTTGCCGGCTGGCATGGACTCATCCTGGCCCGGGATGTACTGGTAGGCCGGGCCGTTGGGATCGGGGCAGTGAAACTCGTTGATGGAATAAAATTCCGTCATCGAGGGGGGAAACTTGCCGTTGGCGCTTTCGGCGGCCGTGCGCAGCGTCGTGTTGATGTTGGTCATCTGAAGTTTGCAGCCGGTGTCGTAGGACGTTTGGCGGGCGTGGATCAAGGCCTGGCCGTACTGCTCGCCAGTCTGGGTGAACATCTTGATGACAAAATAAGCCCCGGTCATCAGGGCGACGAAGATCCCCGCGACCACGATGACGGTAATGACTTTGCCTCTTTCGCCGTTCATGACACCGCGTAAACCAAAAGGCCGGTCACCACCACGCAGGCGATTACGACGCCCCACGTCACCACCGCCGGCCCGCGATGGGGCAACGACGACAGGGCCGCCGGCTTGAGCCTCGCCAGCAAGCCCGCGCATCGCATCATGCCGCAAATCAGGGGAAACACCACCACCCCCGCCACAAACGCGCCGAGAAATCCGATCACAATCCTCATCGCTACTTGTTCGGGTTCGGCGGCCAGCATTCCCACGGCGTAATCGGCCACCAATCCGGCCAGATAGTTCACCAGCCACCAGCCCACCGCCACCACGGCGATCCCCGGCACCAGGAACAGCCACAGGATCGCAAACCCGTCCCCGTATTGATAGGCCGCTTGGATCTGCCAGCGAAAGCTGAAGGCCCTGCCGTCGCCGGCCAGGCTCAGCACCAACAAGGCCAGGGGAAGCAGGGGCAACGTGACCACGGGAAGGACGTACAGGACCATGACGGCCATGCCCAGCATGCCCAGTTGCAGCACCCGGCCGCTCCGCGGTCTGGACCAGGTTTCCATGCGTCCTCCGCCGGCCGTGGCCGCCGCGGTCAAGGCCAAACCCACGGACAGGCAACAGCCGCCCAGAATCATCGCCAGGATGACGATCACCACCACCGCATACAACTTAGAGATATGCCAGTGTTCCAGCGGCAGCAGCGGCGAGGATCCCAGCAGGCATCGTCGCGACATCGCCAGAAGGGCCAGGCAGAACGCGGCCATCAGCACGCTGCCGGCATCGACGCCGGGGTGCCGTAGGGCCCGGAGGCAATGCCTGGCAAAATGGCCCCGCAGGGGGATCAGGCGCATCCATGTGTTGGGGACCCAGCCTGCCTTGAACGGCGGTACCCCGCGATAGGCCGCCCCGGCTGGGGGCAAGGGCACCAGGTCCTCCACGCCTTCGTCTGACAGCGTCGGAATAACGGCCATGGGCGGCGGCGGTTTGGCCGGCGCCGCCGCTGGCGGCGGTTGCGGAGGAGAAGTCGCCGCCGGAGCGCCTTGCTCCGGCGCCTCCTGCGGTTCCTTCAAGCCTTGAAGGAACCGCTGATAGGCATCCATCACCACCCGGTCGCCGGTAGTGGCCTCCCCCGGGGCGGCCGGGGCGGTCACGGTCTGCCGGCACGTGGGGCAGGAAACTTGCTGCCCCGCTTGGTCCGCGGGCACCTGAATCAGCTTGCCGCATTTGGGGTTGGGACAGAGAAATTGGATTGCCACAGCGCCGCCCTTTCCATGGAAACCATTATCCACATGGACGACGATGAGGGATATCACAGCCCCCTCGCCAGGGCAAGCAAAAACCCGCCCATTGGCGGGCAGGGCCGACGGAGCATCGCGGTTGAAACCCCCTGGAGATACGGTACACTGTCGGCTTCGCCCGCCGGGCCGCAAGACGCCCCGCCGGCGAAAAGGCCAGACCAGAAAGGCCCATGGAGTCTTATGGCACCGTCCAGCGACCATGACATTGACATCGACGAAAGGCTTCAGCGGACGCACACCTGCGGCCAGTTGCGGGCCGGCGACGTCGGCAAGACCGTCCGCTTGTGCGGGTGGGTCCGCAGCTACCGCGACCACGGCGGGGTGGTCTTTATCGACCTGCGCGACCGCGAGGGAATTACACAGGTGGTCTTCGACCTGCCGAAAGACCCCAACTCCAAAGCCGAAACCGAGCGGTACAACCTGGCCAGGGCGCTGCGAAACGAGTGGGTCATCTCCGTCGGCGGGACCGTCCGCCCGCGCGGAGCCGACCGCGAGAATCCCAAGCTGCCGACCGGCCAGATCGAGGTCCTGGGCGAATGCCTGACCGTGCTGAACCGCTCCGACACGGTGCCGTTCGAGCCGGACGAATTCACGGACGTTTCGGAAGAGACGCGACTGCGCTACCGCTACATCGACCTCCGCCGCCCGGAGATGATGCAGGCCCTGGTGCTCCGCCATCGCATCAGCAAGACGATGCGCGACGTGCTGGATGGCCTGGGGTTCATCGACGTCGAGACGCCATTCCTGACCAAGTCCACGCCCGAAGGCGCCCGCGACTTCCTGGTGCCCTCGCGATTGCAGCAGGCGGCCTTCTACGCCCTGCCGCAAAGCCCGCAACTGTTCAAGCAGACGCTGATGGTCGGCGGCCTGGACCGCTACTACCAGATCGTCCGCTGCTTCCGCGACGAGGACCTGCGGGCCGACCGCCAGCCGGAATTCACGCAACTGGACCTGGAGATGTCTTTCTGCACCGAGCGGGACGTCATGGCCGTCATCAACAAGGTCCTGGCGGCCGTGTGCAAGGCCGTCGGCATAGCCTTCCCCGCCCAGGTGCCGGTGATGAGCTACCAGGAGGCGATGGCCTCCTACGGCTGCGACAAGCCCGACCTGCGCTTCGGCATGCCCCTGGCCGACGTCGGCGAGATCGTGCGGGCCAGCTCCTTCAAGGTGTTCACCGACGTCCTGGCCGCCGGCGGCATCGTCAAAGCCATCTGCCCGCCGGGCGGAGGCAAGTTCACTCGCAAAGAGATCGAGGCCTACACCGCCGCCGTCAACGAGCTGGGCGGCGCGGGCCTGGCCTGGTGCAAGGTCGAATCCGGCGGTTTTTCAGCCGGGGCAGCCAAGTTCCTGCCGCCCGACGTGCAGACCAAGCTCCGGGCGGCCCTCGGCGCCAAGGACGGCGACATGCTGATGTTCGTCGCCGGGCCGGCGGCGACGGTCAACAAGTGTCTGGCGGCCCTGCGCAACCGGCTGGGCAAGGACCTAGGATTGATCCCGCCGAACCAGTTCGCCTGGTGCTGGGTGCTGGACTTCCCCCTGCTGGAGTGGAGCGAAGAGGAAAAACGCTGGATGGCCATGCACCATCCCTTCACCTCGCCGCGCCCGGAAGACCTGGCCAAGCTGGAATCCGACCCCGGCGAGGTGCGGGCGCGGGCCTACGACGTCGTCTGCAACGGCACGGAGCTGGGCAGCGGGTCGATCCGTATCCACTCGCCGGAACTTCAGAAGCGCATCTTCGCCGCGTTGGGCATCGCCGAACAAGAGGCCAAGGAGCGGTTCGGGTTCCTGCTGGACGCCCTGCGGTTCGGCGCCCCGCCGCACGGCGGCATGGCGCTGGGCCTGGATCGCACGGTGATGATCCTGACCGGCCGGCAGTCGCTGCGGGACGTGATCGCCTTCCCCAAGACCCAGCGCGGCATCTGCCCCCTGACCGGCGCCCCGGCGGCCGTGGACGACCATCAACTGGCCGAGCTGGACCTGAAGGTCATCGCCCAGCCGAAGAACGAGCCTCCCGCCAAGCCCCAGGCGTAGGGCTCGCACTCACAGGTGAGACGTCCGTGCTACCCCAGACGCCTGTGCTACCAAGGCTTCTCCATCTTCTGCACCACCTCTTCGGCGAGGCGGTTGATGGTGTTTTCGCTGCCCTGGAAGAAGTCCTCCTGGAGAGGATTTTGTCGCGTGTAGCTGGCGGAGACCTTCATGCCTTTTTTCTCCACCAGCGTCTGGCCGCTGCGTAAATCTTTCCAGACGAACGAGACGGTGAACGTCATTTCCGTTTCGCGTGCCAGGCCGGTGTCGGTGTCGAAGCTCAGCGTGCGCTGTTCGACGTTGTCCAGCGAGCCGGTCAGCAGCGTGTCGGCCCGCGCCTTGGTGGTCACCTTGTAGGGCGTGTCCTGCTCGATGCGCTTGACGACGGCCTCGGTGATCCGCATTTCCAGCTCGCGGCGATAAACGTCCTTCCCGCGACCCCACATGTCCACCGCCACGGTCTTGATGCCCGGGCGGTATTGGTCGGCCATCGTGTAGCCGGCACATCCGCCGCACAGCATCGCCGCCGGCACGATCAGGACCATCGAAACGACAAGCCTTTTCGCCGTCGTGACCAAACTATTCATCGGCCTTCTCCACTGGGGGCGCTGGTGGGCAATTCCTCGAGGTTGATAATCTTTTCGGCTTCCTTGGATAGCGCAGCCGGCCGGGTGGTCCGCGGAGATGAACGCTCCACGATCACCGGCGGCGCCGCCGCCTGCGTCGTCGGGGCCGGCGGCCTGGGAGGCTCCGGCGGCGGCGATGGAATCACGGCCTGCTTGGAGGGCAGGCCTTCCAGGGCCGCGCGGGCCTGTTCGGCGGCGTCGGTCTGCGGGTACATGTCGATCACCAACTTGTAGGTATAGGCCGCCGCCTGGGGTTTATCGGTTCGCGCGTAGAATCGGCCTTCTTCCAGCAGCTTGTGGGCGCGGGTGGCACGGATCTGCTCCAGCGTGGCGTCCACGTCGGCCTGCTTGGCCGAAATGGGGAACCGCTGGGCGAAGTCGCGGTACCGTTGCTCGGCCTCGATCAGCGGCGTCTCGTCGTACGCCACGCCCGTGAACGAGCGGTACGTCGCCTCGGCGCCCTTGAGCATCGCTTCGTCGGTCTTGTTGCCCTTGGCGAACAGGTTCACGTAGTGGTCGTAGGCGTCGGCGGATTCGGTCCACTCTCCCCTGGCGTAGCGGTCGGCGGCGATGCGCAGCATCGCCCGCTCAGCCACGGGCGTGCCGGGCGACCGTTCGGCGATCCGCGAAAGGATGTCCAACCCCTCATCGCGGGCCGGCAAGTAAATGAAGCCCCACACGACCCGCTTGCGGCCAGCGAGGAAGTCATCCGCCACGTCGAACTCGTGCTCCGTGGCGCGGTCGGCAAACCGCCCGCCGGAATATTCCGCCAATTGCTTCTCGAACCGCTCGTAGCCCTGGAACAATCGGCCGCGTTTCACCTCGGATTCCCCCGCCAGCAACATAACCTCTTCGCGGCTGTTGGGATCGTTGTAGAGCTTCAGATACCGGTCGGCGGCGGAGACGGCGGAGCCGTATTGCCCGCGATCCATGTAGTGGCGGACCAGTGACAGCTCCCCTTCCGGCGTGCCCTGGGCGGGCGCGGGAAGGTTGACCCACTGGCCGTCCTTGAATTCGGCCTCCTGGGCGGCCAGAGGCGCGGCGAACAAGACAAGCCCCAACATTGCGCCCAGAACCACAAAAGTGCCGCGAGTCATAAGGGTGTCCGTTCCCGTAGGGACCGATGCTGGGCGTCATTATACGGCCGGCGCAAACGGGAACAAGTCCGCCAAAACAATCCCTCGCGGCATAGATGGGACCTACTTCCCAGGCCCCCACCGCACGGCCAGGCCCCAATCCTTCCGAGGCGATTGCACAGGTCCGCCGTCATCGGTCTTGTCGTCGCCCACGCTATAGACCATGAAGCCCTTGCCCCGGACCTTGTAGATCAAATCTTTGCCCGTGAACGGATCTGCCGGCAACTCGTGGCCGACAAAGTCTCGCAACTCTTGCAGCGAGACCGGCAACTGCCCCTTGGCCAGGCGATACCGCTCCACCATCACCGCTACCTCGGCTGAACGAACACGGCCAGCGGTGCGTCCGAACAACATGAAGGTTGAGGTTATGGGGTGGTCCGAAGTGATATGCTGCGTGAGGTCGAAGGCTTTCGGCCAGCCCCTGTGGGCGGCCTCCATGCATTGACGGTATGTTTGAAGCTCCTGGACCACCATCGAATAGCTAGTATACTCATACTGATTTTCCAGAACATATACACGCTCGATGGCCCAAATCCGCTCCATCCCCACGGTGGGATCGGCCTGAGCCAGGGTCGACTCGATCGCGGCCAGTTGAGGGTCGGATAGGGGACCGGCCTCCAGGATCGCTGGTATGGCATTTACGTACAAGGCCTCGCCGCCGACCTTGACCAAGGAGACGACCAGCGTCGGCCAACGATCCGCTATTCGTAGCAGACGGAAAGAGGAAACCAGAGAGCTCACCGCTTCGTTCACCTGGCCTTGGCGGGCCAGCCAAATCGTCCTGATTTGCGTGAGCTTGGCCAAAGCCCTCCAGGCAGTCATTTTCGGCAGCACGACGTCTATGGCTTCCTGGGAGAGGTCAAAATCATACGCACATTGTGGGCGGGACGAGCCAAGGTCGATCTGCTCCAATACCGCGGCATTGGCAACCAGCACCTCTTTGATTTCGGCATCCGAGGGAGCAGGCGATGTCGCCGGCTGAGTGGTTAGGGATTGGAGCCGATCCAACAAGTCCTCGACTTTGTTATTCCACGCGGACTTCTGGTACAGAGCGAGAGCAGCTTTGTAGAAAGGCGCCGCGTCGTTGGCCTCGGCGACCGGCAGGAAGGTTTTCTTCCAGTCGGCGAACGTGACCGGTTGCCCGGCGGCCCGTAGCTTGGCGATCTCGGCCTCCACTTCCTTGGCCGTAACAGCGTTCGAGACGCCCCAGGCGACATGATTCATCACCACCATCACTGCCGCGACGCAAAACGTCCACTTGACAATCCGCCGCCAGAGAGGTTTGCGGACTTTTGGAGAACCGCCGAGTTCCGTCAGTTGAGAGCTCATGAGGTGCCTCCTAAGTGTCGCTTGTCAGGGCCCCCACCGCACGGCCAGGCCCCAATCCTTCCGAGGTGATTGCACAGGCCCGCCATCATCGACCTTGTCCTCGCCCACGCTATAGACCATGAAGCCCTTCCCCTGGACCTTGTAGATCAAGTCCTTGCCCGTGAACGGATCGGCCGGCAGATCGTGGCCGACCAAGTCGCGCAACTCTTGCAGCGAGACCGGCAACTGCCCCTTGGCCAGGCGATACCGCTCCGCCATCACCGCCACCTGGGCCGAACGAACATTGCCGGCAGTTCGACCAAAGAGCCCGAAGGCCTTATCGTAACTGAAAAACTCTAACTCCTTGAGACCACTGGAAGCATTTTTCTGCACGACATCGAAGGCCTCCGGCCAGCTTTTGCGGGATGCTTCCAGGCATTGATTACTTGCTCGCAACCACCCGGCTATCATCCAGCGGTACGCCGGCCTCGCCATCAGATCGACAATTCGCGGCCCCCATTGCGACTTATCATGCCTCGGATGCCCCTGTTCTTCCCCCGACGTCTGACGCCGCATTTCCAGGGTGCACACCTGTTCGCCGATCCAAACCCGATCCATCGCCACGGTGGGATCGGCCCCGGCCAGGACCGACTCAATTGCTTCCAACTCTCGATCCGACAGGGAACCCGCCTCCAGGACCTCCGGTAGGGCTCTTACAAACAAATCCTCGCCAGCGCTTTTGACCAGGGAGGCAACCAGTGCCGGGTGACGGTCGAGTACCCGCAGCAGACGGAATGAGGAAACCAGAGAGTTTACCGCCTCGCTGACGTGACCGTGGCGGGCCAGCCAAATCGTCCTGATTTGCATGAGCTTGGCCAAAGCCCTCCAGGCAGCCAAATCCGGCAGCATGACGCCCATGGCACTTTGAGAAAGGTCAAAATCACACGCACACTGCGGCCGGGACGAACCAAGGTCTATCTGCTCCAACACCGCGGCATTGGCGGCCAGCGCCTCTTTGATTTCGGCATCCGATGGAGCAGGCGACGTCGCCGGCTGGGTGGTGGTTGTAGGTTGGAGCCGGTCCAGCATGTCCGCAACTTTGTCACTCCATACGGACGGCTGATAAAGCGTGAAGGCCGCTTTGTAGAAAGGCGCCGCGTCGTTGGCTTCGGCGACCGACGGGAAGGTCTTCTGCCACTCGGCGAACGTCATCGGCCGCCCGGCCGCCCGTATCTTGGCGATCTCGGCCTGGAGCTCCTGGCCCGAGATGAAGTACCTGATGCCACAAACGCTGGTGGCCACCACCAGCAGCGCCACGATGCCGTAGAGCAGCCACTTGAGAATCTGCCATCCCAGGGGCTGGGAAGCCTTCGGGAAATCGCCGAGTTCCGTGGGTTGAGGATTCATAGGCGCCCCTTATCCTTGAGTATGACGCGTCAGGATACCGGGGATGGGCCAGGGGAACAAGCCGCGGGGATGGTGACGAAAAAGATGCGCGGCGGAGTAGGAACTCCGCCGCGCCTTGAAATCGAGTCATGAATCATTCTCAGCCAGCCACCGATACCAACCGCTGAGGCGCGAGGCCGGCCTGCGCCGGGCTCAGGCGCGGAAGGCCGCCAGCGCCCGGCCGCGACGTGTGGCTTTCTTGCGCTTGCGACGCCGGCCGGGTTCGGGCACGTCGGGCAGCGGGATGCGGACCGGATGCGCCTGGACAATCTCCAGCGCCTGGGCCGCGTTGGCCGCGAACAGGTCCGCCTTGATCTCCGTCGCCAGCCCCTCGGCCCGATTGAACACCCCGCCGCTGACCAGAATCTGCATGTCCGGGCAGATGCCGACCTCGCGGATCAGGGCCACCAGGTGCCGGATCGCCGGCACATTGACCGGGCCGGCGCCGGAAATGCACAGAATGTCCGGCTTGGCCTTGCCGAGGAATTCCACAATCTCGTCGTTGGGGATCTTGGGGCCGAGGAACCAGACGGTCCAGCCTTCGGATTCGAACAGGTCCGCCGTGATCTGGGCGCCTAATTCCTCGATCTCCCCCTCGCCGCAGACCAGCACCATCCGCTGGCCGCTCTTGGGCTTCCGCGCCAGCGACCCGCCGAGCTGGTCGGCGATCATCCGGTCGATCCGCGTGCCCATCTGCTCCACGATGCGGGAAATGTGGTCCCCGCGATACAGCTTGTCCAACTGCTCCATCGCCGGCCAGACGACCATCTTCAGCAGTTTGGAAGCCGTCACGCCCCGGTCGTGTGCGGCGAAGATCAGCTCCCGGGCCTGGCAACGCTTGCCGGCAAACAGGTGCTCCATGTACTGCCTGAATAACTCAGCCATTGTCATGGTGCTTGCCCTTGTCGCTGGCCGGCTAGCATTCTTCCTTGGCTTGACTAGCCGGTTTTGTGCCTGCTCCCAACGGCATCCTTTGCCCTGGGCGTCTGTGTACGGTTGTGAATTTCAGAAGAACTTGTGATAAACTGGATAAAATAGGTAATAAGGGCAGAATCGGTGAAGGTAGTTTGAATACTTTAGAGAAAATGGGTAAAATTAGATTGCTTAGAGAAGAAAATTTATAATATCTTTATGATAAAAGAGTTATGTGATATTTTTGTCTTAAGACAGCCACATACTCACGCGAAGTTTTACTGAGATTTTTTGGAGGAACCTGCCTGAGGAGTATTCACTTCCGCGGCCTGATTCGTCAGCCAGGACAGCGGAGCCGCGATCTAACGCGCCGCCGGCCTTACCCCTTCTCTCCTTGCCGCGTAGCCGACGCGGACGAGCCGGCTTGGCCCCGCCACCTTGACCCGCCGCCAGGCCGGCAGTACAGTTGCCCCCGAAGGCGGCGAATAAAATGCTGATGAGAAGATCCCTTCGTGCGCCGCTATCGGCGCGCCGCCGCCCGGCGGGCCCTTAGCTCAGCGGTTAGAGCAGTGGACTCATAATCCATTGGTCGTAGGTCCGAATCCTACAGGGCCCAGGAGATGTAAGCTTTGAGAAGTTACGCGATTGCACGGCTCAGCCTCCTTGCTTCACGGTCATCAAGAACGGTGAAGTTGGTCAGTTTTTTGTCAGTCGATCAAACCAACTCGGCCGCGTTTCCCCAGCGGATGAGATTCTCGGTAGGGACACCAAAATCCCATGTTCAGAAATTATCTGCGACGATTTCGAAGTACGCCTGCGGGTGCTTGCAGACCGGGCACATCTGCATCGCCTTCTCACCCTCGTAGACAAAGCCGCAGTTGCGGCATCGCCATTTTACCTTGCCGGACTTTGCGAAGACCTGGCCGGACTGGAAGTTGGCCAGCAGTTTCCTGTAGTGGACCTCATGCTCCTTCTCGATCTTGGCCAGGCCGTCAAAGAGGCGGGCGATGTCCTCGAACCCCTCCTCCCTGGCGGTTTTGGCCATGCCGGGATACATGCTGGTCCACTCGTGGTTCTCGCTCCCGGCAGCTTCCGTGAGGTTGACTGCCGTATCACCGATACCGCCCAGGAGTTTCAGGTGCAGCTTGGCGTGCTCCTTCTCCTGCTCCGCGGTCTCCAGGAAGATCTCCGCGATCTGCTCGTACCCCTCTTTCTTGGCCGCCGAGGCGAAGTAGGTGTACTTGTTGCGGGCCTGGGATTCGCCCGCGAACGCCGCCTGTAGGTTCTGCTCGGTCTTGCTGCCCTTCAGTTCAGCCATGTTTTTCTCCTGCTTTCCTGTCCATGCAAATGGGGTACCTGGTGCTCTCTATGTCGTGCCAACGGGTCTAGCTCGCGGTTTCCTTGACGCGGTCTTCCTGTGACATCGCGGCCAGGCGTTCAACCTGCTTGACATCCAGGCCCAGCCCTTGGGCCACCCGCCGGCCATAGTCGGTATCCGCCTTGTAGAACAACGCCGTCTGCCGAAGCTGAATTCGCTTCTGGGCATTGCCCAGGTGGGCCACGATGTTCCCGACCAGGTGCTCGCGATCTGTGTCGTTCATGACGCGGCGGTAGAGCTCGCCGGGCTGGAAGAAGTCGTCATCGGTGACTTCCTGCGGATGCCGTGCGGCCTGGCCTTCCAGGTCGATGGACGGCTCGGCAAAGGTCGCGTCCGGCGCGGCTCCGCCCATGGAGTTGGGCCAGTAGTTTGGCCCGCCGCCGCCGTTATCGTCCAGCCGCATGTAACCGTCCCGTTGGTAGTTGCTGGCCTTGCAGGCTCTTGGCGCGTTGATGGGCAGGAGCTGGTAGTTGGGGCCTAGGCGGTACACGTGCGCATCATGGTAGGAGATGATCCGCGCCTGGAGCATCTTGTCGGGCGAGGGCCCAATCCCCGGCACGAAGTTGCCCGGGCTGAAGGCCGACTGCTCCACCTCGGTGAAGTAGTTGGCGGGGTTGCGGTTGAGCGTCATCCGGCCGATCTCGACGAGCGGGTAGTCCTTGTGTGGCCAGACCTTCGTGATGTCCAAGATATTCCAGCGGTAGGTCTTGGCTTCCTTGGCCGGCATGATCTGCACGCAGACCCTCCAGGCAGGGAACTCGCCCTTTTCGATGGCCCGAAAAAGGTCCGTCGTGGCGTGGTTGGGGGCTTCGCCGGCCAGGCGGGTCGCTTCTTCACGCGTCAGGTTCTGGATGCCCTGAAGCGTCTTGAAGTGATACTGCACCCAGTACACCTCTCCCTTGGTGTTGTACCACTTGAACGTGTGGCTGCTGTAGCCGTTCATGTGGCGGTAGCTCCGAGGCGTGCCGCGGTCGGAGAACAGGATCGTCACCTGGTGGATCGACTCCGGCGTCAGGGACAAAAAGTCCCAGAACATGTCCGGGTCGGGGGCGTTGATGGCCGGGTTGCGTTTCTGCGTGTGGATGAAGTCGGGGAATTTCAGCGGATCGCGGATGAAGAACACCGGCGTGTTGTTGCCGGTCATGTCGTAGTTGCCCTCCTCCGTGTAGAACTTCACGGCGAAGCCGCGCGGGTCGCGGGCGGCGTCGGCCGAGCCCTTCTCCCCGCCGACGGTGGAGAAGCGCGCGAAGACCTCGGTTTTCTTGCCGGCCTGCGAGAGGAACTTGGCACGGGTGTACTTGCTCATGTCGGCCGTGCACTCGAACACACCGTGGGCTCCCGCCCCCTTGGCATGCACCACGCGTTCTGGGATACGCTCACGGTTGAAGTGGGCGAGCTTCTCCATCAGATGCACATCCTGCATCAGGGCCGGCCCGCGCGGGCCGGCGGTCAACGTCTGCTGGTCGTTGTCGACCGGCGCCCCGGATGCCGTCGTCAACTTCTTCTCATTCGCCATGGGTTGGCTCCTTATCCTTGGGATTCTTCCGTCGAGGTTGTTTCGATGAACAGGCCAAGCAGATGCCTCGGACCTGGACATGGGTGGACTGAATGCTCCCTATGGTCTGGACGGACTTCGGGATCGGCAGATCGTTCAGTGGTTCGCTGTAGAAGTCGCTCACCAGGCCGCAGACAGTGCAGACGAAGTGGTGGTGGCGGTCCGTGTTGGCGTCATACCGGCCCCGGTCGAAGAGCACCTCCGCCTTGCGGACCAGGCCCTGAGCCTCCATGGACGAGAGCGTCCGATACACTGTGTCTCGCGAGATGCCCGTCACGCGCTTGCGGACCCCCTGGTAGACCGTTTCGGCGTCCGGGTGTTCGTTGCTGCCGGCTACCTCCCGGAAGATCTCCGTGCGCTGGTGAGTGATCTTCATGCCGCTCCGGCGACAGGCCTCCACGAACCGGTTCATCCGTCGCTCAAGTTCGGCTCTTGGAACAGGCATATCGTCCTCAGCCAATTAGGAATAAATACGACTTAAGAAGGATAGGCTTGCTCGCCGAACATTTCAAGTCGATCCTGCGGGCCCCCCCGGGGTTAGCCCAACCAAGAGCAGCCATGTCTCGCCTGGCCACGCCCAGCCGATACCGCTATTTGCCTGGCTGTCCTGGAGGCCGTGAACTACTCATGGGCCTGGCCCAGGGGAAATAGCGCCGCCACGAACGCGGATCACCCCTGGGCGATCTGCCGCAAGCCGAGCCAGTCGATCTGCAGCTCTAACAAAACCTATTCTTCTTCTTCGGGAGGTGATCTGTCGTGCCCTGAAATGTAAATAGTTCACTGGCAGTTACGCCGCCTCGGAAAGCAAAACCGTTTGCTCCATCTTGGTCGGGGGGCTGCTCTATGTCTGTATTCTGCGGTAGAAAACACGCTTGGCCCCTTCTGCGGCAAGTACATAGATTGCGGCAACGGTCACCATGGCCAGAAGGAATGAAACTGGCAGCGGTTCGAACCCCAGGAAGCCCGACAGGGGCGCGTACGGCAGGACCAACGCGGCCACAATGATCGCCCCTGTGGTCGCCAGGAGATACATTCCGGGGACACTCCGGAAGAACGTGCGTCGGGTCCGTATCACCAGGACCACCAGGCTGGCGGACACTACCGACTCGAGGAACCAGCCGGTGCGGAACTGAGTCTCGGAAACCTTCAGGACCCATAGCAGTACGCCGAAAGTCAGATAGTCGAAAACCGAGCTTAGTAAGCCGAACCACACCATGAAACGCCGGATGAAGCGGATGTCCCAGCGGCGGGGCTTCCGGACCATCTCGGCATCGACGCTGTCTGTAGCGATGGTCATTTCCGGGAAATCCGTCATCAGGTTCAGCAGCAGCACCTGCTTGGGCAGCAGGGGCAGGAAAGGCAGGAACAGGCTGGCCCCGGCCATGCTGAACATGTTCCCGAAATTGGCGCTGGTGGCCATGAAGACGTACTTCAACGTGTTGGCAAAGGTCCTGCGTCCCTCGCAGACCCCATCGTGAAGAACGCGCAGGTCCTTTTCCAGCAGGACGATGTCAGCGGCCTCCTTGGCTACGTCGGCGGCGCTGTCCACGGAAATGCCCACATCCGCGGTATGCAGGGCCGAGGCATCGTTGATACCGTCACCCATGTATCCAACCACGTTGCCCGCCTTTTGCAGGGAACGGATGATACGCTCTTTCTGGTTGGGCTCCACTTCTGCGAATACGTTGATCTGCGGTGCCTGGCTGAGGAGGGCTCCATCGCTCATCTGGCGGATCTCCGGACCGGTGAGCACCGCCGGCTGGGCGATGCCCACCTCTTGGGCCACGCGTCCCGCCACGAGTGCGTTGTCTCCGGTGATGACCTTCAGGGCAACGCCCAAGTGAGCCAGGTCTACAATCGTTTCGGCTATATCTTCCTTGGGCGAGTCAGAGAAGACCAGGAATCCCAGGAATGTCATGCCGGACTCATGTTCCTTGGCGATTCGGGTTTGGGTGCCCATATCCCGGTAGGCCACGCCCAGCACGCGGAGGCCCTCGTCGCTTAATGCCTTGAAACGGTCCTGCAGGCTGTCCATCATCGCACCGATGTCAACGATGGTTCCATCGGCCTTCCCGGCGGATGAGCAGGCTTCCAGGACGTTCTTCAACGCTCCCTTGGTGATCATCCGGTGTACGCCGCCGTCGTCCACCAGGACGCTCAACCGCTTGCGCAGGAAGTCGTACGGGATCTCATCGAGTTTGCGGTACTTGGAGATGTCCAGTTTCGCGTGGCTGCGGATGGCCTCGTCGATGGGACTGGTGAAGCCGGTCTCGTAGGCAGAATTCAGGTACGCAGAAAGGAAGACCTTCTCGCTGGCCTTTCCGTCCAGATCCAACGTGGAAATCAAGCGGAGTTTCCCCTCCGTGAGCGTGCCGGTCTTGTCGGAGCATAAGATGTTCATGCTGCCGAAGTTTTCGATCGAGGCCAGCCGGCGGACAATGACCTTCAGCTGGGCCATCCGTCGGGCGCCGTGGGCCAGGTTGACGCTGATGATGGCCGGCAGAAGCGATGGCGTGAGCCCAACGGCCAGGGCCATCGCAAACAGGAACGCCTGGAGGACCGGGCGATTGAAATAGACGTTTATCGCGAAGATGACAACTACCAGGACCAGCGTGACCTCCATGAGCAGGAAGCCGAACCGCCGGATGCCCCGTTCAAACTCCGTCTCCGGCGGGCGGAGCCTAAGGTGGTCCGAGATTTTGCCGAATTCGGTCTGCCGGCCGGTCAACACGACCAGGGCCTTGCCGCTTCCGCTGACGACGTGCGTGCCCATGAACAAAGCACTGGTCCTCTTGGCCAGCGGGGCATCGGCCGGCACAGGTTCCGGAGATTTCTCCGCCGGATAGGTCTCCCCGGTCAGCGTGGCCTCGTCCACAAACAAATCCCTGGATTCAATGAACCGGCAGTCGCCCGGAACGCTGCTGCCCGCCGAGAGGAGCACGATGTCCCCAGGGACAACCTGCTCCAACGGAACCTCCACCGAAGCGCCGCCCCGAAGCACGTTCACTTTGGTCTGTACGCTGGCCAGGAGCTTGGCCACAGCGCTGGCTGCCCTGTGCTCTTGCCAAAAGCCCAGGACTCCACTGACAACAATAATGGCCATAATGATTGCGCCGTCGGTGGGGTCGCCCAGGAAGAAGGACAGCCCGGCTGCAAAGATGAGAAGCAGGATGATCGGGCTCTTGAACTGCCCCAGGAGCAGCCACAGCGGCCCCGAGCGGGTCGAGGGCTTCAGGAGGTTGGGACCGTACTGCGACAATCGCCTACTGGCTTCTTCCCTGCTCAGCCCTTCAGGTGGCACCTGCAGTTGTTGCAGCAACTCAGGGATTTCGGTGCTCCAGAATCCCGCTTGTGCTTGATCCATGGTTCGCCGCCACTATTGGAGATCCCGAACTGCAAGAAATCCGTGCTGCTGACGCAAGGACGCCGCCATGGCTTTCCACTGTACAAAGCAAGCCGTGCGCCAGCAACGAGTGACTGGTCGCCAGGAACCCGCGAGCAGCGCCGCACGAAGCTCATGGAATTCATCGAGAAGCGGCGGTCGGCAACGCCGCCTTCGTCAAGTGCACTGCCGGGATGGCACCTCGAATTGCACGTCGGTGTCCAGTAAGATATTGCACGGGATACGAATGAAAACATCTTCCATGGATGTGAGATGAATCTGAATACCAGTCCACAACGCGCCACGCTGCAACAGATTGCTCGGCGGGTGATGTCCGAGCGCGGGCTGCTCACGGAGTCCTCTCGCGCGGCCATTGCCGAGCTTGAAAGGATCCAGGCACCCCCCGCACGAACGGACGGCGCGACGAGAGATCTGCGGGACCTGCCGTGGGCTTCGATCGACAACGATGAGTCACTCGATCTGGACCAGCTTACCGTCGCCCAGGTGCTCCCGGACGGCGCGGTCAAGATCCTTGTTGCAATCGCAGATGTGGATGGCCTGGTTCAGAAGGGCTCCGCCATTGACGAGGACGCACGCCACAATACGACGTCCGTCTACACGGCGGCCCAGATCTTCCCGATGCTTCCCCAGCGGCTGTCCACCGATCTGACGTCGCTGAGCGACCACGAAGACCGCCAGGCCATCGTGATCGAGATGGTGTTCGACCCCGCCGGGACGCTGCAAGGGTCAGATATCTACGCGGCGACAGTCCGTAATCGCGCCAAGCTGGCGTATAACGGCGTGGCGGCATGGTTGGAGGGCCGAGGCCCGGTGCCGGCACTTATCGCGGGCGTCCGTGGACTTGATGAGAACCTCCGTACTCAAGATCGAGTCGCTCAGCAAGTCAAGGCGTTCCGGTACGAGCACGGCGCCCTGGACCTGGAGACGATCGAAGCACAGCCGGTCTTTGACGGAGACCAGATTCGCGACCTGGCCGTGGAACGAAAGAACCGAGCGAAGGAGTTGATTGAAGACTTCATGATCGCGGCCAATGGAGTGACGGCGCGATATCTGGAGGCGAAGGGCTTTGCCTCACTGCGCCGCGTGGTCCGAACACCCGAGCGATGGGATCAGATCGTTGAGGTGGCAGCGCAGTACGGAGTGCGACTGCCGGTGGACCCCGACTCGAAGGCCCTGGCGCAGTTCCTGACCCAGCGAAAGACGGCCGACCCGGTGCGATTCCCCGATCTGTCGCTCACAATTGTGAAGCTGATGGGGCGGGGCGAATACGCCGTCGAGTTCCCCGGCGATGCGGCGCCGGGCCACTTCGGACTAGCGGTCATGGACTATACGCACTCGACGGCGCCGAACCGTCGATACCCCGATCTGATCATGCAGCGCCTACTGAAGGCCGCAATGGTGGGCTCGCCGACGGCATACGGCCGAGACGAACTGACGGAGCTTGCCAGCCACTGCACGCAGAAGGAAGACGACGCAAACAAGGTCGAGCGGCAGGTCGGCAAGTCTGCGGCCGCGATGCTCCTGGGGTCGAGGATCGGTGAGCAGTTCGACGCGATCGTCACGGGCGCATCGGCGAAGGGGACATGGGTCCGGGTATTTCAACCGCCGGTCGAGGGGAAATTGGTCCAGGGCTTTGAGGGCGTCGACGTGGGCAACCGGCTCCATGTGCGACTGGTTCGCGCGGATGTGGAGCAGGGGTTCATTGATTTCCAGCGAGTCCAGGCGTCCGCACCTTGACGTGTACTGTGCGGGGAGGTGCTTCGCGACGCCTCTGCACTCGGACGTTGCTGATCCCACCGGACCGGAAGCCACCCGGCCATCAACTTCCGCATGGACAGCCCGCTCGGCTCGCTCCCCTTCAATGCCGCTTCGACAATCTCTGGAGCCAGCGTTGCCAAGCCCAAGATGCGGCTGATGTAAGTGCGCTCCATTCGATGCTGCGCCGCAATCGCCTCCACGCCCGGCACCTTTCCGAAATCGATCATCCGCTGCCAGCTGTAAGCCAGGGCCAGCACCAACGGCGAACGTGGGCCAATGTCGGCGGGCGTGCGTGCGTCTGGCGTACTTCTTCGCCTTGGGCTTGGCGGTCTCGGCCGCCTCCAAGGTCGCCGGCGCGATGCTGGTCTTCTGCTATCTAGTCGTCGCGCCAGGGGCCGCCCCGGTGCTCAGCCGCAGGCTTTGGCTGGTCATGCTGACCGCCGCTTCCCTGGCCGCCGCGTCCACCGTTTGCGGGATGTGCTGGTCAGTCTCCGAGGATCTGCCCACCAACCAGACCATTGCCGTCACGACCTGCGCTGGTTTCATCGCCGTTTTCGTGTGCAGGCTCGCGCAGTGGTCGATCTTAAAGGTTGTGCTTCGACGCCAAAGCCGTCGGAAAGGATAGGCGCGTGCCGACTGCCGGTTTTCAATGACCTTGGGTGCCGGCAATCGCTTCCGGGCTAAATCCTGTTACCCGATGGTGGGTTAGCCTTATCGAGTTGGTCACTGAGTTGGTCAGTCGTCACTTGGTGGTGACTTGTTATCGAGTGCTCAGTGACTTGCTAACCACTTGTAACCCTCGTTTTTCCTCAAAAACCGCGTTGTAACTGCCTTGCTGAACATGTCTTGCGAGCCGCGTCTGGAACTCATAATCCATTGGTCGTAGGTCCGAATCCTACAGGGCCCATGAAAAATGCCCCATGCGGGGCATTTTTCATAGAGCAGGTGAGCAGTAGACAGGAGAGCAGTAGAGAACGGCAAGGCCATAGGAGACGCATGACAGTCCCTGCGGATTCGGCAGCTCACCTGCGGTCTCCTGTTCTACTTTCTCCTGCTCAAATAGCTAAAATCCAGCACACAGAACCCCCGTAAGGCGAACCTACCCTGCCTAGCGCTTCACCTTGGCAAGCCTCCTCCGTACCTTTGATTTTGCGAGGAACCCGGCTTCGTCCCTCGACAAGTTCGGGACTGCGCCGGGCCTTCGGCAAGTCGCCGCCGCTCCATAGCTATGGCGATGGAGCGTTACCTGCCCCACTCGGCCGTACCTCCCTCTCATAGCGGCCCTGCGGCGACCTTGACTTATCGCCGCCGACCTGCGAACCTCACGGACTCATGACGCCATGAAATTGCCGCTCGGCTGCGCCGCGGGCGGCAGAGGCACGAGCGAATGCCTGACCCACAACGGATGCTCGTGAGCGGCAACGAAGCCGTGGCCCTGGCCGCCGTGGACGGTGCGGTCTCCCTCGGCGCCGGATATCCCGGCACGCCCTCCACGGAGATACTCGAGCATCTCAGCGAGCTTGGCGGCCACGCGCAGTGGTCTCCTAACGAGAAGGTGGCGATGGAAGTGGCTTTGGGGGCCTCGTTTGCGGGGGCGCGAACACTGGTCACGATGAAGCACGTCGGCTTGAACGTCGCGGCAGACCCGTTCTTCACGGCCGCCTACACGGGCGTCAGCGGGGCTATGGTCGTCGTCTCGGCCGACGATCCAGGCATGGCCTCCAGTCAGAACGAGCAGGACAACCGCCACTACGCCCGGGCCGCCGGCGTGCCGATGCTGGAGCCGTCCGACAGTCAGGAGGCCTACGACTTCCTGCTGGCGGCCATCGAGCTGTCCGAGCGACACGGCACCCCCGTGCTGCTGCGGATGACCACGCGGGTCTGCCACTCCAAGACGGTCCTTCGCCAGCGCCGGCACGCCGCGCCGCCGCGACCTGTGACGTTTCACCGCGATCGGCCGGGGAGGGTGATGATCCCCGCCTATGCCCGCCCGGCCCACAGGCGGCTGCGGGCCAAGCTCGGCGAGATTGCCGCCTGGGGCGAGGGCTGCCCACTCAACAGGGTAGAAGAAGGCGGCAAGGAGTTGGGCATCATTACGTCGGGCATCTCGTACATGCACGCCCGCGAGGCCGCTGAAGGCGCCAGCTTCCTCAAGCTGGGGCTGACGTACCCCCTGCCGGCCGAAAAGGCCCGGCAGTTCGCCTCCTCGGTCCGCCGTTGCGTGGTGATTGAGGAAGGCGACCCGTACCTGGTCGAGTCACTGCGAGCGGCCGGCGTTCGCGTGGAGGGCAAGGCCGAGGTCTTTCGTTTCGGCGAGCTGAACGTGGACCGCGTGCGGCGGATCCTGGCGCGCGACGACTCCGCCGAGCCGTCTCCGCCGCCCGGCAAGTCGCCGCAGCTCTGCCAGGGCTGCCCGCACCGAACGGCCTTCGCGGTGCTGTCCAAGCTGGACTGCATCGTCACCGGCGACATCGGCTGCTACACGCTGGGCGTCCTGCCGCCGTTTGAGGCGATGGACTCCTGCGTGTGCATGGGCGCCGGCATCACGGTGGGGCTGGGACTGCGCCACGTGCTGAGCGACGCCGAGGCGCGTCGCGTCGTCAGCGTGATCGGCGACAGCACCTTCGTGCACAGCGGCATCACGGGCCTGGTGGAGATGGTCTACAACCCGCCCAAGACAGGCCACGTCGTCATCATCCTGGACAACGGCACCACCGCGATGACCGGCATGCAGGAACACCCCGGCACGGGCCGCCGGCTGGACCACAGTGCCACCGGCCGCGTGGTGTTTGAGGACCTGGCCCGGGCGATCGGCATCGAGCACGTCAAGGTCGTGGACCCGGCCGCCGGGGCTGAGGCCTTCGAGCAGGTCGTGACGGAGGCGCTCGACAGCGGCACGTTGTGCATGATCATCGCCCGCCGCCCGTGCCTGATCGCGTCGCGAAAGATACGAATGTACGAGGGCGGCGGACGTTCCGACCGCTCCTCGACGGAATGCCATGAGTAAGCCAGTCACCAACGTCATCATTGCCGGCCTGGGCGGCCAGGGCGTGCTGATGGCAAGCGACATCCTGGCCGACGCGGTCTTGGCCGCCGGGCTGGACGTCAAGAAGAGCGAGCTGCACGGCATGAGCCAGCGCGGCGGCTCGGTCATCAGCGACGTCCGCTTCGGCCAGCGCGTGCTCAGCCCGATGGTGCCGCCCGGCGAGGCGGACTATCTCGTGGTTCTCGTCGCCGACCAGGTGGAAGTAAACCGACACCTGCTGCGGCCGGAAGGCGTCTTGATTTCCCCAGACCAAATCGACGAAAACGCCCTGCCGAACCGCCGCAGCTTCAACGTGGCGATGCTGGGCGCCCTCAGCAGGCACTTGCAGATCGAACCGTCGAACTGGCTGGCCGCGATCAAGGCCAACCTTCCCGACTCGCTGCACCAGGCCAACGTGCAGGCGTTCGAGATCGGCCGGGCCGCGGCGGACGGTTCACCTCGATAACTGCCCTATCGCAGCCGCCCGGAGGGCACGAAGGAGTCGACGCCGATGACGGATCTCCGGAACGTCGTTGGGGCCTCTGCGACCTCCAGGGTCACATCCGTGTTACGGTGACTGTGACTGTGATCAACCCGGAGACGAAAAAGAGGCTTGAACCAACGACGAAGTCGAGAGATAGTTAGAAATTAGAGGCCTACAATTGTCGTGGGCCAAAGTCGTATTGGAAATCGCCGGCGATGTCGATTTACGTCCCAACTCACGTTAGTCCGCATCAGGTTCCCAGCAATCTGGTCCGCGTGCTGCGCCGCCAAGCCGAAGAACGCCCAGATCGGCCTGCATTCGTGCATCTCGTCGACGGCCCGTCCGATCCCCCCAGCCTGACCTACGCCCAGCTCGATCGGCGAGCCCGAGCCATCGCAGATCGCTTGCAGGACATGGGCTTTGCCGGCCAGCGCGTGCTGCTGGTCTATCCGCCTGGCCTCGACTTCATCACGGCCTTTTTTGGCTGCCTGTACGCCGGTTGCGTCGCAGTGCCGGCGTTCCCGCCGCATCGCCACCGCGTGGGCGATCGCTTCCAGGCCATCGCCGCCGATACAGAGTCCCGCGTGGCCCTGAGCACCGCCTCTGCCGCAGTTCAGTTCCAGGGCATGACCGAGGCGGACCACAGTGGCCAGGCGGCCCCTGCCTCCGGAATCCTGTGGCTCGCCACCGACGAAATTCCCGACGTCTTGGCCGAGCGATGGAACGAACCGGCCATCGCCACCGACGCGCTGGCCATGCTCCAGTACACCTCCGGTTCGACCCGCCAGCCTAAGGGCGTCATGATCAGCCATGCGAACCTCATGGCGAACATCCGCGCCATCCAGCAGGCTTTCGAACTCCAGGACAAGGACCGCAGTGTGTTCTGGCTGCCCATGTACCATGACATGGGGCTGGTGGGCGGCGTCCTGGTCCCGGCGTTTGCTGCTGTGACGGTCGTTTTCATCTCGCCGGCCACGGCCCTCCAGAACCCCATCACCTGGCTGGCCGCCATCAGCAAGTACCGGGCCACTGTCTCCGGCGGGCCAAACTTCGCCTACGATCTTTGTGTCCGCAAGATCACCGACGAGCAGCGTGCCACCCTCGATCTGTCCTCCTGGGCCCTGGCCTTCGTCGGCGCCGAACCCGTGGACCCCGGAACGCTCGAACGCTTTGCCGCCGCGTTTGCCCCCTGTGGCTTCAACCCCGGCGCCTTCTATCCCAGCTACGGTTTGTCGGAGGCCACGCTCATGGTCAGCGGCCCGAGGCGCGGCAGCGGCGCGACCGTCGATGCCTTCCACGACGCCGCGCTGACCGAGAACCGTGTCGAGCCCGTGCCCGATGATGCGCGGCAGGCGCGTCGCCTGGTGGCCTGCGGATCGCCCGTCGGCGATCTGCGCGTGGTGATCGTCGACTCGCACACCCACGCGGAGGCCGCCCCCGACCGCGTCGGTGAAATCTGGGTTGCCGGAGCGTCGATCGGTCAGGGGTACTGGCACAAGCCCGACCCGACCCGCAGTGCCTTCAAGGCCCACCTGAGCGACACGGGGGAAGGTCCGTTCCTTCGGACCGGCGACCTGGGGTTCATGCGCAAGGGCCAACTCTACGTCACCGGCCGGCGGGACGACCTGATCATCGTCCGCGGCCTGAACCGCTATCCGCAGGATATCGAGACCACGGCCCGCAGCAGTCACCCGCTGCTGGAAGCCGGTTACGGGGCCGCTTTCGTGGCGGACGACCACGGCCGCCGGCGACTCGTTCTGGTGCAGGAGGCCACGCGCAAAGGAGAGGTGGATTTCGCGCCGGTACTGGATGCGGTTCGCGGGGCGGTGCTCGAGGAGCATGGCTTGGCACTGGACGTGATCGTGCTGGTGCGATGCGGTACGATTCCCAAGACCTCCAGCGGCAAAATCCAGCGCCATGCCTGCCGCGCGGCGTTCCTGGCCGGCGAATTCAAGGCCCTTGCCGAATACCGCGGCCTGCGGGTCGAGAGTGCCGACCCCGGCACCGCCGTCCGCCTCGGCGCCGAAGACACCGGGGCCTCCCTTGCGCATCCCGCGCCGCAGTCTTCGCAGGCCGCCGCTCTTGCCGCCGTCTGCCAGCATGTCCGCGCCTTGGCCGGCGAGGCTTTACCCGACCTGACGCCGGACACGCCCCTCACCGCCCTGGGCTTGGATTCGCTACAGCGCCTGGACCTCGCGGCCTCGCTGGAGAAGACCTTCGCCGGCCACCTGCCCGACATGGTGTTCACCGAGGCACAGACGCTGGAGGATCTGGCCCAGGCTGTGCAGACGTATTTGATCGAGGGTCCCAGGCCCGACGTCCCCACCGGTCAGATCCCACCCGAACACTACGATTTTGCCCAGTTCCCCGAGTACGGTGAGTTGAAGCGTCAGGAACGCATGCTGCGGGTGGTGGCCGGCGACAACCCGTATTTCCGCGTCGACCAGGGCGGCGCCGGAAGCGCTGCATGCATCGAGAGGCGTCAGATCGTCAACTTCAGCGTCTACGACTACGTCGGCCTGGCCCACGAACCGGAGGTCGCCGCCGCCGCCAAGGCCGCGATCGACCGCTATGGCATCAGCGCCGGCGCCAGCCGGTTGGTATCCGGTGAGAAGCAGGTGCATCGTGATCTGGAGCAGGCCCTGGCCGCGTTCCTGGGCACCCCGGACGCGATCGTGTTCGTCTCCGGCCACGCCACCAACGTCACCACCATCGGCCACCTGCTGGGGCCGAGCGATCTGATCCTCCACGACATCCTGGCACACAACTCGATCATCCAGGGCGCCACGCTTTCCGGAGCCACCCGTCGCGCCTTTGTCCACAACGACTGGCAGGCGCTGGACGCGCTGTTGTCAGACGTGCGCCACAATTACCGCCGTGTGCTGATTGCTATCGAGGGCGTGTACAGCATGGATGGCGACTTTCCCGAACTTCCCCGTTTCGTGGAACTCAAGAAGAAGCACAAGACGCTGTTGCTGGTCGATGAGGCGCACTCGCTGGGAACCCTGGGGGCCACCGGCCGGGGCATCGGCGAGCACTGGGGTGTCGAGCGGGCCGACGTCGACCTGTGGATGGGCACGCTCTCCAAGTCGCTGGCCAGTTGCGGCGGGTACATCGCCGGCTCGGCCGAGCTGGTCGAGTACCTCAAGTACACCGCCCCGGGGTTCGTCTACAGCGTCGGCATGTCCCCGCCCAACGCGGCGGCGGCTTTGGCCGCCCTGACGGTCCTGCGGCGTGAGCCGCAGCGCGTGGTCCGGCTGCGTGAATTGGCGGCGTTGTTCCTGAAGCTAGCCCGGGAGCGCGGCCTGAACACCGGCTCGGCCGGCGGCACGCCCGTGGTCCCGGTGATCGTCGGCAGCTCGGTCAAGAGCCTGCGCCTGGCGCACGCCCTGTTCGAGCGCGGTATTAACGTCTACCCGATTCTGCACCCCGCCGTGGCCGAGCACTCCGCCCGACTGCGCTTCTTCATCACCACCAATCACAGCCAGGAACAGATCCGCACCACGGTCCTCGCCATGGCCGACGAACTGGCCAGGCTGTAGCGCCGCCCCACGCCCCGATCGCGCATCGGTGCTTGGGCTTGAGGTGATCCGGCAGCGGCTTGAGGGGCGGGGGCAAGATGCCGTGAACCCTCGCTGTCGGGGAAATGCAGGTCAGAGCCATCCCGCCTGGCGATACCACTGGGCCGTTTCGCGCAGGCGGTCGGCCAAGGGGGCCGCGGGGGACCACCCCAGATGCGTTCGTGCCTTGACGGATGAGCACGTCCACGACCCGGCCAGGGCTTCGGTGATCGTGTCGCTGTTCACCCAACCGGGACGCTGCCGGATCCACCCCATCGCGTCACCGCAGAGCCCGGCCAGTCGCATGAGCGGCCGGGGCACGTGCACCACGGTGGCACGCCTTTTCTCCAATGCCGTGGCCATGGCTGCCCCGAGTTCGGCATACGTCGGATCGTCCTGGGTCGCCACGAAGTAGACGCCTTGGCCCGGCGATCCGCCGCGGTGCAGACGCTCGCCTTTCTCGGCTACTAGGAGCAGGCCCTCGACCAGATCGGCCACGTGGATCAGCGAGAAGCGACACGCGCCCCGGCCGGGCACGACATGAATACCCCGGCGTGCGATCGGCCGGAACATCTCAAGCACGCCCCGGTCGCCGGGGCCAAAAACGATCGGCGGGCGCACAATGCTGATCGACACCCTCGCGGCATACTGGGCCGCAGCCTGTTCTCCGGCCAGTTTGCTGCGACCATAGGCTGAAACGGGTGTCGGCGAATCGTCTTCCACGCGAGGTCGGCCACCCGCGCACGGCCCCGCGGCAGCCAGCGAGGATACCACGACCAATACCGGCGGGTCGGCGCGGTCCGCGCAGGCGCCCGCGACGGATTCGACGCCATCTGTGTTCACACGCACGAACTCGTCTGTCCGCAGCGCCTTCACCAGCCCGGCCAGGTGGATCACGATGCCGGCCTGCGACACTTCCAGTGCCCGTCCCATGCCGGCCCGATCGGTCACGTCGCCCGTGATCAGTTGGACGCCGGCCGACCGCAGTTCGTCGATGCGCGAAGTGACTCGCACCAGGCATGACACCCGGTCGCCACGCTCGATCATCCGCTGCACCACGTGCCGTCCGATGAAACCACTGGCCCCGGTGACCAGCACAGGTTGTGGAGCCCTGGCTTTCGTCCTTGTACCTCCGCCGGGCGGCTCTGGATCGCCCACCACCCGTCTTGTCGGGATTATACGCGTTTCTCCATCAAAACCCACCCGTGCGGGCGGGCGGTACCGGCCCAACGCTTGGGGGGAGGATCGTGCAGAATCGGTCAGGACAGGCGGTGTTCGGCGCCCGAATTGGGCTTGCCGCACTACGGAAACCAGGGATAATCGAGGCGAGGCACTCCACGACGGTTGCAGGACGACAATCCTATGAGAAACCCTGCCTCGAACGGAGTACGCATGGCCGGCGTCGAGACCATAGTGGTGGAAGGAGGATCGGAACTGGGGGACTTCATCAACCTTCCCTGGAGAATCTACGCGGAGTATCCCCGGTGGGTTCCGCCCCTTAAGAAGGAGGTTCGACGGCTGCTGGACCCCCGCAGGCACCCTTTCTGGGCGTCTGCCGAGCGCAGGCTCTTTCTGGCCCGGCGTGGTTCGGAGACGGTGGGAAGGATCGCGGGCATCATCGATCGTCGGTATAACGAGCTCCACGCTGAACCGATGGGCATTTGGGGGTTTTTCGAATGCACGGACGATCCGGTAGCCGCAGCGGCCCTCTTCTCGGCCGTGGAGACGTGGGTTCGCCAGAAGGGGATGGCCTTCGTGAGGGGGCCGCTCAACCCGTCCACCAATTACGAGGTGGGGCTGCTCATCGAGGGCTTCGATTATCCGCCGGCGTTGATGATGCCCTACAACCCGCCGTACTACCCCAGGTTGGTCGAATCGTGCGGTTTCACCCAAGAGAAAGACTTGGTGGCCTTCCTGATCGAGGGCGATTACCGGCTTCCCGAGTGGATGGATCGTCTGGCGGAACGGATAGCCCAGAAAAAAGGCATCTACATCCGCCGGTTTCGTCCCAAGGAGGAGAACGCCGAGTTCGCCCTGATCCAGGAGATCTACAATGCCTCCTGGTCTGGCAACTGGGGCTTCGTCCCCCTGAGCGATGACGAGATGCGGGACATTCAGAAGAGCGTGATGACCTTCGCGGATCCGGACCTGGCTTTCTTCATCTACTATGAACGTGACCCCGCGGCGGTCTGCGTGATCTTTCCCGACATCAACCCGTTGCTCAAGCGTCTCAACGGGCGGATCGGCCTGCTGGGCTTGCTGAAGACGATCCTGTATCGGCGGGAGGTCACGGGATTGCGATGTTTAATCTTCGGGATCAAGGACATCTACCGGCAACTGGGATTCCCCCTGTTGGCCGTCCGCCACATCTATGAGGTGGTGAGGCAAAAAGGGAAATACCGTTCTCTGGAGCTGGGCTGGACCCTGGAGGATAACGAGGCCGTCAACACGCTGCTCGAGGATGCGGGCGCAAGACCCTACAAGAAATATCGCATCTTCAGAAAGCCTTTGTGATTCCACGGACCGTGAACGTCCGGCACCGGCAACCGTTCACGGCCGGCGGGCCGTAGGGAGGGCGCCCGATGATCCGCGGGTAGTCCTGTTCGGCGGTCGGGCTCACGGTTCGCTCGGGCGTTGCCCCAAGCCGTTTCGGACCCCCTATCGCAACGAGTGCGGTCTCATGGCGTTCTGGCTGGCGTCCTTCTTGCCTGGGGGTATATTATTTACCATGCGGCTCATCCGTGGGCCCTGTTCGGATCCGGCAGACCGCCGAGATGCCGTTTGGCAGGAAGGGTTCGGATGGTTGCCATTAATCAGGTAAACGCACGGCGTTGAAGCGGAGGTCTGGGCGTGTCGGCTGAGGAGCAGGTTCCCATCATCGCTTTCGTCTGGAGGCCTGAGGAGATAGGCCGGCCTGTGACCCAGATGGCTCGGCACACGGGGAGCAGAGCCGTCTTCGATTTTTCCATGATGGAGGCGGAAGCCCTGCATTCTTTCTTACAAAAGGCTGATCCTGCCGGCCATGTCGGCGACATCAAGATTTCCGCCCCCGCCCTGATGAATCCCTCTGTGGGACGGCTCCTGAAGGAAACCGGGGTCCGGAACCTCTGGGTAGAATGCCAGTCCCAGTTTCTCCCGGGGGATCCTTCCGCCATCCTCCGGCGACTGAGGGCCTTGTCGGAAAACTACCGATGCTTTCCCATCATCGGGGACGTGGATCTCTTGGCCGCGATGGTGAAGGAGGGTTCGGGAATCGGGCGCATCGTTCTGAAGGGATGCGAAGCCTCTGGATTCGTGAGCGGCGAGACGACCTTGGTTCTCTATTCGGCGGCCAGGGAAATGCTCCGCGCACCCGCGAAGCCTCTGGACATCCTCATCTGGGGCGGAATCTGGACCCCTGAGGCGGCAGCGGCATTCCTGTCCACAGGGGCCACCGGAATCGTCTTCGAGAGTGTCCACTGGCTGACGGACCTGGTGTCCATTGAGGATCTCCAACGCCGGCAGCTCGCCGGACTCCGCATGGATTCTACCGCCCTGGTGGGCTTGGACCTGCAGGTTCCTTGTCGCCTTTTCAACAAGGGGAACTCGCGGGCGTTCAAGGAGATCAAGGCGCTCGAGGACTCGCTGTGCGCAGCAGAGATCACGGACGAAAGCCGTCGTTCCTTCGTCAGCCAAGTGCAGGCCAGGGCCCTTCAGCCCCTGGAGAGCCATTTCACCCAGGGCGAGGTCATCCCTCTGGGTGTGGAGGCGGCCTTTGCGGCGTCGTTTGCTGAGCGTTTTGGGACCGGAACCGAGACGGCCGTGAAAGCCTTTCTGGAGGAGATTCGAAACGTATGCCGCTCGGCTGAGGTGAAAAAGGATTGCTTCTTGGACAGTCCTGTCGCCCGAGAGATGGGAATCAAGTACCCCTTCATCCAGGGCGCCATGTCCTGCATCACCGATGTTCCGGAGTTTGCTTTAAAGGTTGCCGATGCCGGCGGATTGCCCACCATCGCCCTCGGCCTGATGGACGCGAAGACCCGTGACCGGAGGCTGGGACGCTTGCCGGAGATCATGGGCGGGCGCCCGTATGCGGTGAATGTCGTGTCTTTGGCCGAGAACCCGTTCCGGGAGACGCATCTGGCCTGGATAAAGCAGCACCGGCCCCGTTTTGTCTGGATCGCCGGAGGGGACCTGGCCCCCATAAGAGAATTGCTGGAATGCGGCATAGGGGTCGCGTACATCGCCCCTGATGGAGCCCTGCTGGGGCTCGCCCTGGAAGCCGGCGTCCGGTACGTGGTCTGCGAGGGGTACGAGGCAGGCGGCCACGTGGGGCAACATAGCACGCTCACCCTGGCGCAAATGGTGTTGGACCTCAAACGGCGCAAGCCATCCCTGTTCCAGGACTGTCGGGTGATCCTTGCCGGGGGCATCTTCAATCGGGAAACCGCATTCATGGCCGCCCTGCTCGGTGCGGACGCCATCCAGATGGGCACGGCCTATTTGGCCACCCAGGAGATCGTTGAAACGGGCGCCCTGACAGCGCTCTATCGGCGGATGATCATGGAATCGCCGCCGGGGGGAACCGTCGTTTCGGGCCAAAGCACGGGTCTTCGGGTGCGATCCTTGAGGACCCCGCGAGTGGCCGCCGTCTTATCTCTGGAGAGGGAGTTCGCAGCCGGCCACCAGGACGAGCAATCCTTCCGGACGAGAATGGAACAGATGACCGCGGGGAGCCTCTTCGCTGCGGCCCGAGGCGTGGACAGGTCAAGCGGGAGGCCTCTCGATGAGCAGGCCTGCCTGGAACGCGGGCAATTCATGAGCGGGGCCTGCGCCGGCCTTATCCGCAACGTCCAGAGTCTGGAGTCCTTTCACCGCGAGGTGGCCGAAGGCCCTCTCGTGCTGCATCAGCCCTTCGAGGAGTCGATCGAGAAGATCTCCGAACCTCCACCCGGCGCGCCGCCGCCGATGAAAACCCCATCCTCCAGGGTGGGCTATGGACTCAAGCAAGTCGCCCCCCCTCCAGACGCTCACGAAAGGATTGCCATCACCGGGATGAGCATTCTCAATGCCCTGGGGAAGAGTCCGGAGGAGGTCTGGGCTGCAAGCGTGGCCATGAAGAGCGGGATTACATTGGTTCCGCCTTCCCGGTGGGATTACAGGCGCTATTATGATCCCCGGCCGCGCGTTCCGGACAAGACCTACTGCAAGGTAGGCGCCTTCCTGGACGTTCAGATCTCCCGCAATGAACTCGGGATCCCCCCCCAGGATTTCCGGACCATGACCGCGGCCACACGGATCACCATGTGGCTGGCGGACAGGGCCATCCGGGCCTCCGGCATTCTGGAGTCAGACATCCCACGCGAGCGAATCGGAGTCCTTATCTCCCAAAACTCTGGAGAGGCGGCGGGAACCCTCACCAATATCATCATCCGGGCATACGTGTACGACATCCTCGCCGCCATCAAGCGGGCCGTTCCCCTCACGCCGGATCAGACAAGCGCCATCGAACAGGAGGTGAAGGCCGGGCGCATGGCCCCGGACGACACCACACTTCTGGGCCGACTCAACTGCACAGCGGCCGGCTTCGTCTGCAACCGGTATGGGTTCATGGGGCCCAGTTATTCGGTCTCCGCGGCCTGCGCGACCTCGCTGGTCGCACTTCACAGCGCCATGCAGATGATCCGAAACGGCATCATCGACGCCGCCATCGTCGGAGGGGGCGAGGACGATCTCACGCACCTGCATTTTCTGGAATTCTCCGCCCTGGGCGCACTGTTCGGGCTGTCGGGACGGGAGAGACCCCCTCAGGAGACCTCCCGCCCCTTCGATGCCGAAAGAGACGGGATGGTCCTCGGCGAAGGCGGGGGAATGATCGTCATCGAGCGGGAGAGCCTGGCCCGCGCACGAGGGGCGCGTGTCCACGCCTTCATCACCGGCATGGGCGCGAGCAACAACCATTTGGGCATGGTGGAGTCCTCCAGTGTCACCCAGGAGATCGCCATCCGCGCCTCCTACCGCGGGTTGCCCTATGGGCCCGATGCCGTGGACCTGGTGGAATGCCATGCCACGAGTACTCGGCAAGGGGACTTGGAGGAGGTTCGGGCCCTGAAGACGTTCTTCAATTCCTCCAAGCGCACCGTGCTGACGTCATTCAAGTCCCAGATCGGACACACCCTGGGCGCCTCGGGCATTAACAACCTCATTCGGGGAATCATGGCCATGAAGATGGGGGTTTTCCCGGCCACCCTCAATTATGAGCATCCGGACCCGGACATGGGCTTGGAAGGATCGGGTCTCTTCATCGCCCCTGAGCCGCTTGATTGGAAGCGCAGGACCGGCCAGCCCAGAAGGCTTCAGGTCAACGCCTTCGGGTTTGGAGGCTCCAACTACGTTGTACAGGTGGAGCAGGCCCTGGACGACGTGGATACGATCCTGGTCTCCCCGGACCGAGAGGCTCGTCGGACGGAACAGACGGGGGACGGCTCTGCGACACTCCGGGGCGTCTCCGTCTTCCGGACCGAGATGGGCGGCCGCACCTGCCGCATGGCCGTTGTGGCGCCATCCGAAAAAGAGGCGCTCACGGTCCTCCAGAGGTCCGCCGCCCTTGCCGAAGCCGGCATCGTCTCACCCAAGGCGGTGCGGTCCCTGGCGCAGCAGGGAATCTTCATAAGCCCCGAGGATTTGCCCGCCCCGCTGCTCGCTTTTGTATTCCCCGGACAAGGGGCACACTATGGAGGCATGGGGCGGGGGCTCTACGAATCCTTTCCCGTCATCAAGGAGTGGATGGATCGGGCGGCGGCGGCAGCGGACTTCGACCTCCTGCACTTGTTGTTCCATGATCGAGAGGAGAACCTTCAGAAGACCCGCTGGCAGCAACCGGCCCTGTTCGCCCTGGAACACGCCATGGCTCGCCACCTCATCACCCTGGGCATCCACCCGAGGGCTATGGCCGGCCACAGTCTGGGCGAACTGAGCGCCTTGTGCCTAGCCGGCGTCTATTCGCTGGAGGACGGGTTCCGAATCGTGAACATGAGGGCCCGCTGCATGGACAAGGCCGCCGCCGGGCACGTGGACCCCGGCGTCATGGCGGCCGTGGACGCCCCATTGGATCTGCTTAGGGAGATGATCCATGGACGGGCGGATGTCCACATTGGCAATATCAATGCACCGAACCAGGTCGTCCTGAGCGGCCACACCGAGGCGGTCAAACGTCTCGGCGAAAAACTGAAGGAAATGGGATACCGGTTTACCCTCTTGCGGGTCAGCATGGCCTTCCACTCTCCGGCCATGAGGGTCATTCATGACGAACTTGAGGCGTACGTGGCCTCCCTCCCATTTCACGCCCCGCGGATCCCCGTCATCTCCAACACGACCCTGGCGCCGTATCCATCCGATCCCGGTGAGATCAGGCGAATCCTGATGGCCCACCTGGAATCTACCGTCCATTGGACGAATAATGTCCAGACCCTTTGGAATGATTACGGAATCCGGCTCTTCGTGGAGGTGGGCCCCGGCGACATCTTGAGCAATCTCATCGCCGACACGCTCCCTGAAGCGGCATGCATCCAGACCTGCCTTCCCCCCGCAGAGGACCTCATTCACACGACCGCCCTGGCCCAGCTCTTCGTTCAAGGGCATCTGAGGGTTCCAGGAGAACCGCGGTTTGTTTCCCTCGCCGGATTCCAGAAGGCTCCCGCATCTCGCCGCAACGCCCCAGCCGGGCAGCGGCCCTCCCGACCCATCGAGCGCCGCCCGGCCATCCCGGATGGACAGGCCTCCCCGGCCCTGGCCGAAGCGCCCCAGCGTCAGGATCACATGGAGGCGCTGATTCGCATCATCATGGACGCCACGGGATTCAACAGGGACGAGATCCAACCCGACATGGATCTCAGGAGGGACCTCTCCATCCGCTCCAGCCGTCTCCCGATCATCCTGGATGCCGCGGAACGCCACTTCGGGATCACCATCGAATTGGAGGAGTTACTGCAGGTCCGCACCGTGAAGGACATCGCGCAGCGGATCTCCGCCATAGTCGCCCGGCAGGAAGGCGCCGGCTTGCGGACGGCCGCCCAGGCGGCGGACCCCGGCGAGGCGCGGGCTGGAATCCCGGAGCCCTTGCAGGATGAGGCGAGTCTCAAGCGGCTCACATTCAACCTCGCCCCTGTGGAGCCGGCGGCCTCTGCGGCCATGGAATTGAGCCCAGGCGAGTCGGTCCTCCTTCTTGCGCCGGACCAGGATGACGGCATAGCCAAGAGTGCCGGAGACCTACTCAGGCGGGATTACGGCGTTGACACGTTGTCCATGCCCTTCATGCCGGAGCGATTGGGGCCAGGCGAAGAGGGCTACGACATTCTGACGGCCGAAGGAGCCGCCAGGGCTTCCGAGAGAATCTCGGGGCTCGCGTCCCTCGTGGGAATGGTCATCACTTTGCCTCAAGGCGGGTCGGGAAGGTGGGAAGGCATGGCGGATGTTTCGCGGCTCCTGGGGGGGCTCTTTCCACTCCTGAAGGCCTTTCTCCAATCACCCACCAGGAAATTCGTCGTGCTGATCCATTCCCGCAAGGATACCGACACGCTCAGTCGGCTGCTGACGGAGGGGCTGCTCGGACTGTTTCTGAGTGCGGCGCAGGAACACCCAGCGGTCCAGTTTCGCACATTGGAAATCGACCGGGACACCGACCTGCGCGTGGCCTTACGCGGGGCGCTGGACCGAGGATGCACCGTGGTGGAACTCATCCATCGTGAGGGAAGGGTCTTCACCTCGCAGGGGCATTTAACCCCTTCGGTCTTCAGGGATCTGCCCAGTCTGAATCTTAGCCCCGGAGACGTGGTCGTCATGTCGGGGGGCGCCACGGGGATCAGCGCCCACCTGGCCCGCAGCCTTGCCCCCTTCTCGCCCCGCCTGGTCTTTTTGGGGAGAACGCCTCTGGATTCAGGCGTCGATGGGGCCAAGCCGCACCCCGAGCCTTCGGGTTTGGAGTCTGGCCCTGACGAATCCAGGGCCCGGGAGATCGCCCGGACCCTGGCGGATTTGCACGCCTCAGGGATCGAGGCCGCGTACCATACCTGCGATGTCACGGACCCCCAGGCCGTCCGTGCCATCCTGGGCGAGGTGGCCGGCCGTTACGGCAGGATAGACGGGATCATTCACGGCGCCGGAGTCCTCAGGGACGGTTGGCTCAGCCAAATGAGCCCAGAGGATTTCTCGCGGGTCGCGGACGTCAAGTTTCTGGGAGCCTGGAATTTATTCTCAGCGGCCCAAGGGGCGGGCCTGAGGTTCTTCGTGGGCCTTTCGTCGGTGGCGGCGATCCAGGGAAATCCCGGCCAGGCCAACTACGCGGCCGCCAACCGGATGATGTCGGCGCTCCTCAGGTACCTCGGCCGCAAGAACGGCGCCATCCGGTTCAAGGCGTTGATGCTTCCCCCGGTCGAGGGGGCGGGCATGGCCGAGAACCCGGAGGTCCGGGATCTGATGAAGCGGAAGGGCGTGGCCTACATCCATGCCCATGAGCTTGCAGGGCTTTTCTGCCGGGAACTCTTTGTGGCCCCGGCCGACGACGATTGGGTGATGTTCATGAGGACACTGCCCTCCGTGAGGACGGCACGGCTCAGTGATACCGCCTGTCCTTCGCTCCATGGAGAACTGGATGGGGGCACCGTGGCCTTCAGCCCCCAGGACTTCCCCATGATCGAAGGGATCTCTTGCTTGGACCTCCGCCGGGAGCACCTGGAGGCCTCAAGAACCTTCTCCAGGCAGAACGATCTTTGGATCGCGGATCATAGGCCCCTGAAGTCCGTCGCGCATCCTCTGGTCTCAGCCGTCATGGTGCTGGAGACCTTCATGGAAGCCGCCCGGATCCTGTATCCCCACCTCCGGGTGCGGGGAGTGCGCCAGGTGCGATTCAGGGACATGATCCCATGTCCTCCTGAGGTTCCGCGGTCTTCCAGGATATCCTGCCGCCGAGTCGACGCCGGCCTTCGGGAGGTCGTATGCGAGGTCTCTCTATCCATACAGGACATCTCCCCCACAGGAAGAGTGACGGATCGCTTCACCCCGCACTGCACGGGCCAGGTGCTCCTCGATGGCGGAGGAGAGGATCTCGGGGAAGGGTTCCAGGATTTCCCTGTCCGGCCGGACGAACTACGGACGCGGTCCAT
>JBEKZI010000110.1:0-5696 GCA_049510055.1 Phycisphaerae bacterium
CACCGCCAACCAGGCCGTCCTGACCCAGTCGCTGAAATGGGGCATCGACTATTGGGACACGGCCGCCAGCTACACCGGCGGAAAGAGCGAGCTGGGCATCGGCATGTTCCTGGGAGCCAACCCCGCCGAGCGCAAGAAAATCTTCCTGGTGACCAAGTGCCACAACGGCCCGGAGATGGCCAGTTCGCTCGACACGTCTTTGGAGCGGATGAAGACCGATTACGTGGACATGTTCTTCGCCCACGGCGTCGAGGGGGCGGCAGAGATCAACCAAAGTGCTGAGGCATGGAAGGCCCTGGTGGCCAAGCTCAAGGCGGCTAAGAAAATCCGCTTCTTCGGCTTCTCCACCCACAGCAACATGGCCGCTTGCCTCCAGGCGGCCAGCAAGCTGGGCTTCATCGACGGCATCATGTTCGCCTGCAACTACCGCCTCCTGAACAATGGTGAGATGAAGGCCGCCATCGAGGCCGCCTCCAAGGCCGGCATCGGTCTGACGGCCATGAAGACCCAGGCCAAGAAATCCCGTTCCGGGCAGAACGACGCCGACATCCAGTTGTTGGACCAGTTCACCAAGAAAGGTTTCACGCCCGCCCAGGCTGCCGTCAAGGCCATCTGGGAAGACAAGCACATCGCCTCCCTCTGCTCGGCCATGTACAACCTGCCCGTGCTGCAATCGAACTACCTGGCCGCCCTGGACAAAACGCAACTGTCGTCGGCCGACCGCCGGGCACTGGAGCAGTACGCCCAGGCGAGCGGGGCGGAGTACTGCGCGGGCTGCGACGCCATTTGCCGCCGGGCCGTGGCAGGCGCCCCGCCCATCGCCGACGTGATGCGATGCCTGATGTACCGCGACGAGTACGGCATGGCCGATTACGCCCGCGAGCAATTCGCCGCGCTGCCGGCCGAGGTTCGGACGGCATTAGCCCGGGCGGATTACTCCGCGGCGGAGCGGCGATGCCCGCAACGCATGGCCATCGGCGAACTGATGAAACACGCCCTCGACACCCTGGCCTGACCCATTCCCCGGCGCGGCGGGGCTTGCCTGTCGACAGGCCCCGCCGCGCCGCTGTCTAATGACCTCAACTCCTTGCCCCGCCCGGTCCGTCGCCGTATCCTGCATGCCTTCCGGTGGGCATGAACAAGTCAGCGGACATCGCGATTATCGGGCCCGGCAAGGTCGGCACGGCCATCGGCGTCTTGGCGGCCAAGGCCGGCTGGACCGTCGCAGCCGTCGGCGGGCGCGACGCCGCCCGGGCGGCCGCGGCGGCCAAGGCCATCGGCCCCCACGTGCGGGCGGCCACCGCGGCCCAGGCGGCCGGGTCGGCCGAGCTGGTGCTGCTGACCGTCGGCGACGACGACATCGCGGCCACGTGTCAGGAGCTGGCCGCGGCCTTCCGGCCCGGCGCGATCGTGGCCCATTGCAGCGGCGTGCTGGGCAGCGAGGTCCTGGCCCCGGCCCGCAGCCGCGGCTGCCGCGTCGGCTCGATGCACCCGCTCCAGACTTTCCCTTCCCTCCAGGCTGCGATAAAGGACCTGCCCGGGGCATACTGCTTCATCGAGGGCGACGCCGAAGCCGCCGAATCGCTCCAGCGCCTAGCCGAGGCCATCGGCGCCCATCCGGTGCCCATCGCCTCGGCGGCCAAGGCGGTGTACCATGCGGCGGCGGTGATGGCGTGCAACTACCTGACCGCGCTGCTGGACGCCGCGCTGGCCTTGTGCAATCAGGCGGGCATCGACGAGCCCACCGCCCGAAAGGCCCTGGGCCCCCTGGCCCGCGCGACGCTGGACAACGTCCTGGCCGCCGGAACAGCCGGGGCCTTGACCGGCCCCATCGCCCGCGGCGACCAGCAGACCGTCCAGCGGCATCTGGGCGTCCTGATGGAGCAGGCGGACCTTCTGGACATTTATCGCGCCCTGGGCCGATGGACGGTCGCTCTGGCCGCGCGAAAAGGAACGATTAATTCCTCCAAGGCGGCCGCGTTGCGGCGGCTGCTGGACTTCCCTCTAGCGAAGGAGTAACGGATGACCGCCAAGATCATCGACGGCGAGGCCGTGGCGGCGGAGATGAACCGCCAGACCGCCCAGGAGGCCGCCGACCTGGCCAAGGCCGGCCGGCCGCCGCACCTGGTGGCCGTGCAGGTCGGGGAAAACCCCGCCAGCAAGCTCTACACCAACATGCAGGCCAAGAGCTGCCAGGGCGTCGGCATCGCCTACGAGCTGCTGAACCTGCCCGAGCAGACCAGCCAGGATGAGCTGCTGAAACGCATCGAGCAGATCAACGCCGACCCCAAGGCCACCGGCGTGATCCTCCAGATGCCCCTGCCGGCCCACATCGACGCCCGTGCGGTGCAGGTGACCATCTCGCCGGCCAAGGACGTGGAGGGCATGGGGCCGGTGAACATGGGCCGGCTGTTCTACGGCGGCGGCGTGGTGGCGCCCTGCACGCCGATGGCCGCGGTGGAGCTGCTGCGGCGGACCTGCCCGGACATCGCCGGCAAGGAGGTCGTCGTGGTCGGCCACAGCGAGATCGTCGGCAAGCCCATCGCGATGATCCTGCTTCAGAGCCTCAACGCCTCCCCCACCGTGACAGTCTGTCACGTGGCCACGCGCGACCTGGCGGAACACACGCGGCGGGCGGAAATTCTGTTCGTGGCCACGGGCGTCGTCCAGGCCCGCTGGATGGGCTACAGCCGGCGCAAGAAAAAGCAGCCCGACCTGCCCCCGCCGGACCTTTCGCCCCTGGTCAAGGCCGACATGCTCCGCGAGGGCGCCGTCGTGATCGACGTCGCCATCAACCGCGTCCCCAAGGGCTTCGACGCCGACGGCAACCCGCTGAAGAACGAAAAGGGCAAGGACGCGATGATCACCGTCGGCGACGTGGACTACGACGGCGCGCTGGAGAAGGTCGCGGCCATCACGCCCGTACCCGGCGGCGTGGGGCCGGTGACCGTGGCCACGCTGCTGCGAAACACCGTTGCTTGCGCCAAGGCGACGAACTCATGAGCACGAACAAGACGGCCGTCGGCGTCATCGGCTGCGGCAAGATCAGCGGCATCTACTTCAAGACGATGTCGGCCATGGAGGCATTGGCGGTCAAAAGCTGCGCCGACGCGGTCCGCGAGCGCGCCGAGGCCGCCGCCGAAAAGTACGGCTGCCGGGCGGCGAGCGTCGAGGAGCTGCTGGCCGATCCAGAGATTGCGATCGTCGTGAACCTGACGATCCCCGCCGCGCATGCCTCCGTGGCCATGGCCGCCGTCGAGGCCGGCAAGAGCGTCTACAACGAAAAGCCGCTGGCCGTCACGTGCGCCGAGGGGCGGCGGTTGCTGGAGGCCGCGGCGGCCAAGGCCGTGCGCGTCGGCGGCGCGCCGGACACGTTCCTGGGCGGCGGCCAGCAGACCTGCCGCAAGCTGATCGACGACGGCGCCATCGGCCAGCCCGTCGCGGCCGTGGCCTTCCTGATCTCCCACGGCCACGAAAGCTGGCACCCGGACCCGGAGTTCTACTACAAGCCCGGCGGCGGCCCGATGTTTGACATGGGCCCCTATTACCTTACCGCGCTGGTCAACCTGCTGGGCCCGGTCCGCCGCGTGACCGGCTCGACCCGGATCACCTTCCCGCAGCGCGTCATCACCAGCCAACCGAAGGCCGGGACGACCATCCAGGTGGAAGTGCCCACGCACGTGGCCGGGGTGATGGACTTCGCCAACGGCGCTGTCGGCACGATCATCACCACCTTCGACGTCTGGGGCGCCAACCTGCCGCACATCGAAGTGTACGGCACGGAAGGCTCGCTGTCCGTGCCAAACCCCAACGCCTTCGGCGGGCCGGTCAAGCTCATGCCGCCGCAGCGACAAGCCCCTTGGCAGGACATCCCGCTGACGCACGGGTACGCCGAGAACAGCCGCGGGCTGGGCGTGGCGGACCTGGCCTGCGCCCTGCGCAGCGGGCGGGCGCACCGCGCCGGAGGCGATCTGGCCTATCACGTGCTGGAGGTCATGCACGCCTTCCAGCAGGCCAGTGAGCAAGGCCGGCACGTCCTCATTCAAAGCACCGCCCCCCGGCCCGCTCCGCTGCCGACGGGCCTGAAATCCGGCCAAATGGACGCCTAGGGTCTCACCGCCGCTGCCGGCCCAGGGGCGGCCGCAAATCGTGCAATACTCTCGACACAAGGAGGGTTTAGCCGAGTATAATAGTGTGAAACCGTCCGGAGTGGCCCTGGAGGCACCCGCCGGTAATTCACGTCGAGGATTGGGGAAGATGCGCAAAGGAAAACGTAGCAAACATATTGGCAAGGATGCCGCGGGCTCTCTACCTGCTCCGGATTCCGGCCAACCTCCGAGCCGTTACACTTCGGAATCGGCCCCCAAGTCGCCGGAAGAGCTGGCGGGCGATGAGACGCTGCATTTCCGAGTGGACCTGCCCAGCCGGCGATGGCTGAAACTGGCCGCCGGCAATGGCGTGGCCTCCGGCAGTTAGACCCAAAGAAGCCCCTCCGGCGCGGGCCGAGGGAAAGTCGGCCCGTCTCACGGCTTGGCTACAAGGCTGGTATCTTCCGGCCGAATCTCCGCCGGCGGACCGAACAGGGCCGCTTGAATATCCTGGCTGCTGAGGCGGTAGATCAGGATCGAGTAGCCCACTTCATCGTCGGGTTTGCGGTGTCGCAGGTACGCGAACAGCCTCTTAGACCGCAATTTGTCGAACAATTCCATCTGCTTGGCCTGGACGTTCTGCGGCCTGCCCGGCTTGATCTCTCGATCGCCGGGGTTTCCCGATTGTAGGAGCTTGGCCACGTGGGCTGAGACCGTTTGGTACGTTCGCTCCTGCGACAGCGTCCAGGGGCCGGGATAGTTATCCTCGATGGCGTTCTGGAGCAGGGTCGCGCTGATGCAGTAGACGCCCGGCGACAAATAAGGGGCGACCAGCCGCTGCCGATCCAGCGGGAAACACGTCAGATACCGAACCCTCACGCCGTAGTAATCGAAATAGGCCGTGCCGAAGTAGGACAGATACACCGGCGTGGCGTCCTGGTCGTTCAAGTCGCGGCGGTCCAGCCAACGCTTCAGACCCGGAAGGTCCTGGCCCCAATCCAGGGAACTCTCCACCAAGTGGCGGTATCCGTTCCGCGGCCCGCCCACCAGTTGATTGAAGTAGGCTAGATAATTCGGCCAGGTCCACAGCCCCTCAGCCGCGTAGGCCGCCAGGAGCAACCCCAGCACCCAGGCCCAGGCGGCCTTGCGCCCTCGCCTGAACAGGCACACCGCACTCCCGGCCAGGATAAACAGAGGCGGGTAAGTCGGCAGGATGTGCCGGTGGCCGATGTTGAAATGGCTGGCCAGCGCCGCCGCCCAGTAAGCCGCCATCAGCACCCACAGCGGGGCCGTGCGGTAGAAGCTCTCCCCCGCCGCCCGCGCCACCGCCCGAGCCGCCGGGCCGGAAGCCCTCTTCCACCAGCCCACCACGGCGGTGGCGGCCGCCAGGACCAGGATCGTAAAAAACGACAGCGGCGTCTTCACCGCAACGCAGTAAGGGAAGAACCACCACCAGCCGCGGATGCTGTACCGGCCGTTCAAAAAGGCCGGGCGAACGGCCGTGCGCTTCAAAATCAGGGCCTGGCCGTAGAGGTAGGCCTCCGGCAACAGCCGATGGTCGCGGGCGAAAATAATCGCCTGCTGCATGGGAAACGGCTTGGCCAGCAC
>JBEKZI010000111.1:0-5370 GCA_049510055.1 Phycisphaerae bacterium
GGAGGCCCCGACGTACTGGGCCAGCGCGCTCAGCGATCCGCCGCTGACCGTCAGTGTGCCGCGGGCGTCGGCCACGCCGCCCAGGATCAGGTCGGTGCCGACGGTCAGCCTCCCGCCCGTGATGGCCAGCTCGGCGTCGGAGCCGGCGGCGTTGGCGACGTACAGCGTCCCGGCCTCCTGGCCGATGTAGCCGACGGTGGCCTTGCCGGAGTCGATCTCCGTGCAGTCCGCCAGCGTCGGCTGCCAGGGGATGGCCCAGTTGGTGATGAGCTCGTAGCGCCCCGTCCCGCCGGACCAGACGATTGTCGTGGGCGCGGGGATGGGGGCCAGCGAGTTGAGGTATTCTTCCAGATTGGTGTAGCCGTCGTTGTCGAAGTCGCCGTTGTCATTGTTCACGTTGGGGTCTAGGCCGTGGGCGATTGCCCAGCTGGCTGCTATGCCGCCGCCACCGCTGCCATAGTAGTTGGCGTCCCGCGTGGCGACGGGGTACGTCGGCCAGCCGCCGGCGTCGGCGACGCTATTGTAGAAGCTCCCCGACGTGCCGTAGGTGCGGACCTGGGCGATCACGTTGGCGTCCACGGGGTCGCGGTTCCAGGGGAAGGCACCGGCCTGGCTCAGCACGGTCGCCAGGGCCGCGTCGGCGGTCTGGGTGTACACGGGTGGGACGCTGAACGACGCGCCTTTCGGCGTATACGATCCGGTGAACATGCCCCAGCCGGAGGCGGTCCCGTCCAGGACGCCGTTGCGGTCGCCGTCGATCTTGTTGCCGGATTGGTAGATGGCCGTATCGCTGCTGACGCTGTCGAAGGCGAATTGATTGCCGCTGGTCGTGGAGGGGCCGGCAATGCAGTAGTTGCCGACGTAGTTCATGTTCACGTATTCCCCCGGGATGCCGCTGTAGCCGCAGTTGTCGGTCCAGTTGTACATCACGTTGTTGCGGAAATCGAGCGTCAGCAGCTTGTTGTTGTACGTGCCGGCGCGCGGATTGCGGCTGCGGTTGTCCGCATAAAGGCAGTCATGGACGCTCAGGTTGCAGTCCACGTCGGGGCGAAACAGCGAGCCGTAGCTGTGATTGTCGATGTTCAACCCCTCGGCGATGGTGCAATACTGAATGGTGGCGTTGGTGGTTTGCTTGGTTGCGGAGAGCACCTCGTCCTGGCTCCAGGAGGCCGAGCAGTGGTCGATGATGATGTTATTCCCGTAGAGCAGGCCCATGGCATCGACGTCGTTGGTGCCATTCCCCATGCGGCAGCGAATGTGGCGAATCGTCAAGTTATTGCCGTAGACCTCCACGTCGGCGTTCTCTAAGCAGATGCCTTCCCCGGGGGCGGTCTGGCCGGCGATGGTGATGTTCTCCCCGTAGATGTACAGGGTGCTCTGCAACTGGATGGCGCCGGAGACGTCAAAGACGATGGTCCGATTGCTGTAGGTGGGGTTGGCGTAGATGCCGTAGCGCAGCGTGCCGGGAGTGAAATCGTCGGCCAGGCTGGTGACGTGGTACACGTCGCCGCCGCGCCCGCCGGTGGATTCGGCCCCGTATCCCTCCGCCCCCGGAAAGGCCGGGATGGCATAGGCGGACGAGGTGGACAGAATTAGGACCGCAAGCGCCGCGATCCACACATGCATGGACGACCCCAAGGTAACGTGTCTCATGGAAGAACCCTCTCTTTTTATAATCCCTGACCCTTTCAGGCGTGCCACGCTATCTCCCTGCCTGCCGGCAGAGAGATGGAAACGCACTCTGCGGACTAGGAATAAAACCCAGGACAAACGGCGGGAACACACACGAGGGTTCCCACGCATCAGGTCCTGACCCTCTCATCCTAAGGCGGGAACGGACACCATCATACCACGGTTCTTTTACTTTTCGGTCACGGTTCTTTTACTTTTTGGACCCGATTCCAAGACCCAAATGGGTCTCGGAACAACCGGCTTTAAGCTTCAATATCTCCTTAGGTTACGATCGATTTTAGAGGTGTCAAGCGACAAAAAGATACGAAAAGTTTCGTATGCCGGCATGTCTTCTGCCGCTTCCGGCCACCAGCCCGCCGCGACGCACGAGTGCAACCCGTCGTGAAGGCCCTTTTTCGCGATTCGTATTACGATTCAGTAAAAAAGTATTATGACGGCCGTTCCGTCGGCCCTACAATGGGTTGCGGCGCCAAGGCGACGGAGCCTAGGTGCCCTTCCCTGAAAAAAGGTTTGGAATCATGCCGGCAATACTGGCGATGCACATGGCCAACGAGTTGCTCACCCCGCCTGTGGCAGCGGCCACCTTAGTGCTGGCGGCGGTCGTTGTCGCCGCCGCGAGCCTGCGGGCCGGAAACGGAAAAAGGCTCCCCGCCGATCGCGCCCCGCTGATGGGCGTGATGGGCGCGTTCGTCTTCGCCGCCCAGATGATCAACTTCTCCCTGCCGGGCATGCCGGGCACCAGCGGCCACATGGTCGGCGGCGTGCTGCTGGCCATCCTGCTGGGGCCGGCGGCGGGCATCGTCACGATAGCAGCCATCCTCATCGTCCAGTGTCTGCTGTTTCAAGACGGCGGGTTGCTCGCGCTGGGGTGCAACATCATCAACATGGGCGTCGTGCCGTGCCTGGTAGGCTGGGGCGTGTACCGCCTGCTGCTGGGACCGGCCGGGGCGGCCAAGGCGGGCCGGCAATACCTGGCTGCCTGGGCGGCCTGCACGGCGGGCGTCGCCGGCGGGGCGGCGCTGGTGCCGGCGGAGTCGTACGTCTCCGGCGTGCTGCGGATCAACGTCTGGCAGTTCCTCCAGGTGATGGTCGGCATGCACGTGCTGATCGGATTCGTGGAAGGGGCAATCACGTTTGCCGTGCTGGCCTATCTTCGCCGCGTGCGTCCGGCGGCCGTCGGCCTGGCCGGTGCGGAGGGCCCCCCCGGCCGCGTGGGCGGCAAGGGCGTGGTGGTTTCGCTGCTGGTCACGGCCTTGCTGCTGGCCGGGGTGGTGAGCTGGTTCGCCAGCACGCACCCCGACGGCCTAGAGTGGGCCTACCAAGAACATTTCAAACACGGAGATAAACCGGCTGTGGAAAACGCCTCGCCGGTCGTCGCAGCCGTGGACCGCTGGCAAGCCAAATGGTCGCCGATGAGTGACTACGCCCGCCGCTCCGCGCCGCTGGGCCAGGAGCCGCCAGCCGCGGAAGCAGGAGCGGGAGCGGGATCACAAAAGGCGTCCGCATCCGCCGCCTGGCCGAACGTCAGCGGCTGGGGGTCCCTGGCCGGGGTGCTCGGCACGCTGGTCACGCTGGCGATACTTTACCCGGTCACCAAAAAGTTCCGCCGCCGCGTTGTGGCGCCCGGGACGGCGGAAACCTCCTAGCCGCCGGGCGTCGCCGCGGGAAAAGGGTCGCCATGCATCACCATCACCTAGACCGCTTCGCCCACCTGGATTCGCCCGTCCACCGCCTGGACGCGAGGGCTAAGTTCCTGGCCGCCGTCGCGTACACGGTGACAGTCATCAGCTTCGACCGCTACGCCGTCGGCGTGCTGGCGCCGCTGGCGATCGGGCCGGTGGTCCTGCTCTGGCTGGGCGGCGTGCCGCTGGGATTTGCGCTGCGGCGGGCGGCCATCCTCTGCCCGTTCATCGCAACGCTGGCCCTGTTCAGCCCGCTGTACGACCGCCTACCGCACGCCGTGGCCTTTGGGCCCTGGGCGTTCCAGATCGCCGGCGGCTGGCTGACGGCGGCCGACGTGACGCTGAAGTTTACCCTCGGCGTGCTGGCGCTGACGGCGCTGGTGGCCACGACGCCCTTTGCACTGCTGCTGGAGGCCCTGCGGCGGATGGGCACGCCGCGGATGCTGGTGGTGCAGTTGGGGTTCCTGTACCGCTACATCTTCGTGCTGATCGACGAAGCCATGCGGACGCGCCGCGCGCGGGACTTTCGCGGCGCCGCGGCCGCCCCGGCCGGACGGCGCCTGGCCGCCACCGGCGGCGTCATCGCGTCGCTGTTCGTCCGCACGCTGGACCGCAGCGACCGCATCCACGCCGCCATGCTCGCCCGCGGATACCAGGGCGAGCCGCACAGCCTCAGCCGCCTGCGATTCACGCTTACCGACGCGGCCTTCCTGATTCTGGCGGCCGCGTACCTGGCCGCCTGCCGCTGGGTCTGGCCGGCGATGCTTTGGAGGATTTTTTGATGATGATGGCCAACGTCCTGGAAGTCCGTGATTTGATGGTCCGCTACGCCGACGGCACCGTGGCCCTGCACGATGTCAACCTGGCGGTGGGGCACGGCGAGCGCGTCGCGGTGATCGGGCCCAACGGGGCGGGCAAGACCAGCCTGCTGTTGGCCGTCATGCGCGGCGTGCCGTTCGAGGGGAAGATTTTCGTCGATGGCGAGGCCCTGACGCGCTTCACCCAGACCCGCGCCCGCGGCCGATGCGGCATGACCTTCCAGAACGCCGACGACCAGCTCTTCATGCCCACGCTGCTGGACGACGTGGCCTTCGGCCCGCTGAACCAGGGCTCCCCGCCTCCGGCGGCCGAGTCCGCCTCGCGTGCGGCCATCGCGGCCGTGGGCCTGACCGGGCTGGAGCATCGGCCGGCCCATCACCTCTCCGGCGGGCAGAAGCGGTCCGCCAGCCTGGCCACCATCCTGTCCATGAACGTCGCGATGCTCCTGCTGGACGAGCCGGCCTCCAATCTGGACGGCCGCTCGCGCCGCCGCCTGATCGACCTGCTGGCCGAACGCGCCGAGGCGATGCTCCTGGCCACGCACGACCTGGACATGGTCGCGCACCTCTGCTCCCGCGTCGTCGTGCTGGACGACGGCCACCTCGTCGCCGACGGCCCGGCCGCGACCATCCTGGCCGACAAGCCGCTCCTGGCCGCGCACGGATTGGCCTGACGCACGTTCGAGCCGGTTGCATTGGTTCATCCGGCTGGTACACTAGCGGCCATGAGCGAAGCTCCTCCCAAGCCCATCACCTACAAAGACGCCGGTGTGGACATCCAAGCCGGCGACGACATGGTGGACCTCATCCGTCCGATGGTGGAGCGGACGCACAATCCCCGCGTGCTCGGCCCGTACGGCGCCTTTGCCGGCCTGTTTCGGCTGGACTACAACGAAAAGCTATTCAAGCGGAACTATCGCGAGCCGGTGCTGGTGGGCTGCACGGACGGCGTGGGGACCAAGCTGCTGGTGGCCATCGCGGCCGGGCGGTTCGACACTGTCGGTATCGACCTGGTCGCGATGAACGTCAACGATCTAATCTGCACCGGCGGGGAACCGCTGTTCTTCCTGGACTACATCGGCACGGGCCGCCTATCGCCGCCGCGAATGGCCCAGATCGTCAAGGGCGTGGTGGACGGATGCCAGCAGGCCGGCTGCGCGCTATTGGGCGGGGAGACG
>JBEKZI010000112.1:0-5295 GCA_049510055.1 Phycisphaerae bacterium
TGAACATCCTCAGCATCCGGTCGGTGATCATGTAGCCGCCGACCACGTTGGAGAACGCCAGCGTCACGGCCGCCACGCCGAGCACCTTGGCCACCATGCCGTAGGGCTGGCCCGGGGCGTAATTCTGGCCGGCGATGACGATGGCCCCCACCACCGAGATGGCCGAGATCGCGTTGGTCAGCGACATCAACGGCGTGTGCAGCAGGGGCGAGACCCGGCGGATGATCTCCAGGCCCAGAAATGTGGCCAGCAGGAACACGAAAAGGTCCGAAACAACGTCAGGTTGCATGGCTCGCTCCTTGCGGCGCGCCGCTCGTCATGATTTCAGCCTCTCGGCGACCTGCGGATGCACCACCTGCCCGTCGCGGCAGACCAGCGTCGAGCGGGTGATCTCGTCGTTCATGTCGAAGGCGAATTTCCCGTCCTTGACCAGGTGCGTCAGGAACGTCGAGACGTTCCGGGAGAACATCTGGCTGGCGTGGGCCGGGACGGTCGAAGGGAGATTGGTGGTTCCGATGATCGCGACGCCCTTCTCGACGATCGTCTCGCCCGGGCGGGTCAGCTCGCAGTTGCCGCCGTACTCAGCCGCCAGGTCCATGACCACCGAGCCGGGGGCCATGTGCCGGACCATCTCGGCCGTCACCAGGACGGGGGCCTTCTTGCCCGGCACGGCGGCGGTCGTGATGACCACGTCATTTTTAGCGACGACCTCGCCGAGCAGCTCGCGCTGCTTGCGCAGGAACTCCTCGCTCTGGGCGCGGGCGTAGCCGCCGGCGCCCTCGGCCTCGGCGGTCTCCAGCGGCAGCTCGACGAACTTGGCGCCGACGCTCTGGACCTGCTCCTTGACGCTGGGCCGGATGTCGTAGGCCTCCACCACCGCGCCCAGCCGCCGGGCGGTCGAAATGGCCATCAGGCCGGCCACCCCCACCCCGATCACCAGCACGTGGGCCGGCGTCAGCGTGCCGGCAGCCGTCATCAGCAGCGGAAAAACCCGCGGCAGCTTCTCAGCCGCCAGCAGCACCGCTTTGTAGCCGGCAATCGTCGCCATCGACGACAGCACGTCCATGCTCTGCGCCCGCGACACCCGCGGCATCAGCTCCAGGGCGAACAAAGTCACCCCGCGATCCGCCAGGGCCTTGACCACCTGCGGCGACGTCAGCGGTTCCGCCAGGCCGATGACCACCAGGCCGCGGCGCATCAGCGCCAAATCGGCCTGGCCGGCTTGCGGATTGGCCCCTGCGCTGCGGATTTGAAAGATAACGTCGGATTTCTCGAAGAGTTCTTTTCGGCTGGCGGCGATGCGGGCCCCTTTTTCGGTGTAGGCGTCGTCGGGGAACGCAGCCGGCAAACCTGCTCCCGTTTCCACCAGAACCTCAAAGCCCGCCTTCACCATCGCGGGCAGCGAGGCGGGAACCATCGCCACACGGCACTCGCCCGGATACGTCTCTTTAGCGACTCCAATAATCATGGCTGCCTTCCATGCGCAGTTGTTTCAATCCAATGGCGAAACAAAATACCTCACCATGATAGGGGCAACAAGAATGCTTAATAGACTTTTTTCGCGGGGAGGAAGTCGCCCGTACCGCCAGGCCGCGATCCAAGAATTCCCGCACGCAGCCCGCAAGCCCATGCTATCTTCATGAGTCAGCCCCTCGCCGGCCGATTCTGCTAGGCGGGAGAAAAAACCGTGCCCGCGATGACGATTCCCCAACACGTGGACAAGCGCCCGCCGATTTGCGGCTACGAGGACGCTGTGGCCGAGGCAATGGCGCAAACCGGACCGATCTATCCGCCCGACAGCGGCATTGATTTTGCCCACGTCCGCAGCGCCTTCGCTGTCGCGCTGCACATGCACCAGCCGATGATCCCCGCCGGCGGCGACGAGCTGCGAACGGCCGAAGCCATCAGCAACCTTCAATACATGGCGGAACACCTGGCCGTGGGCGACAACCACAACTCGCCGGTGTTCCGCTGGTGCTACAAACGCCTCGGAGAGTTCGTTCCGACTTTGGTGAAAGAAGGCAAGCGTCCTCGCGTCATGCTCGATTACTCCGGCTGCCTGCTGTGGGGCCTGCAAAAAATGGAGGCCAACGACGTATTGGACAGCCTGCGGGCCATCACGTGCGACCCGAAATACCACAGCCACGTGGAGTGGCTGGGCACCGCCTGGGGCCATCCGGTGGCGCCCTCCACGCCCGTGCAGGACTACCGCCTGCACGTCCGGGCCTGGCAGCAGCACTTCGCCGGCCTGTTCGGGCTGGAGGCCTTGCGGCGCGTCCGCGGCTTTTCGCCCTGCGAGATGGCCCTACCCAACCACCCCGACGTCGCCTACGAATTCGTCAAGACGCTGAACGACTGCGGCTACCGATGGGTGCTGGTTCAGGAATACACCGTGGAGCGCGCCGAAGACGGCGGTCCGCTGCGACAGCCTCACGTCCCTCACCACCTGGTCGCCCGCAATTCCCGCGGCGAGGTTGCCTCGATCACCGCCCTGGTCAAGACCCAGGGCAGCGATGCGAAGCTCATCGGCCAGATGCAGCCCTACTACGAGGCCAAAGGCCTGTCGCGCGTCCCGCTGGCCGGACGGTCCATCCCGCCGCTGGTTACCCAGATTTCCGACGGCGAGAACGGCGGCGTCATGATGAACGAATTTCCCGCCAAGTACCTGGCCGTCATCTCCGAGTGCTCCGGCAGCTCCACGCCGGCCGTCAACGGGACGGAATACCTGGAGCACCTCCAGTCGATCGGCATCCGCCAGGAGGACCTGCCCCCTATCCAGCCCCGCATGCAGAAGCGGATCTGGGACCGCTTCCACGACGGCGACGGCCCGGAGGCGATGGAGGCCCTGATTCATAAACTCAAGCAGGAAGATCACCGCTTCAGCATGGAGGGCGGCAGCTGGACCCACAACATCTCCTGGGTGCGGGGATACGATCACGTCCTGGACGCCATGGAGGAAGCCAGCGCCCTGTTCTCCCAGAAGGTCCTCCAGCAGAACGTGCCGCCGTCCGATCCTCGCTACCGCAACGCCCTGTACCACCTGCTGCTGAGCCAGACCAGTTGCTACCGGTACTGGGGCCATGGCCGCTGGACCGACTACGGCCGGGAACTCGCCCGCCGTGCCATGGATATTCTGAAGTACGATTTCTGATGGGGGTCGATCGCCGGCGGGGTGCGTTCAAACCGTTATAATGGCCCTTACAGAATCGGCCCGGCCGCGGTAATGTCATGCCTGTTGCAACCGCCAAAGCAAAGAAATAGAGACATGGACCTCAAAAGCCGGATTATCGACCTCTATCGCAAGGCCGCGACGGAACTGCCCGCCGACGTCGTGGACGCCCTCAAGGGCGCCTACGAGCAGGAAACGGACCCGACCCCCAAGGAAGTCCTGGCTACGATTCTGGAAAATCTCTCCCTGGCCAAGGGAGAGGCGATCCCCATCTGCCAGGATACCGGCACCCCCCTGTTCTACGTGAAGGACGACGGCAGCATTCCTCGCGGGGAGCTTCGCAAGATTATCGAGGCGGCCACCGAAACCGCGACGGCGGAAGTTCCGCTGCGGCCCAACGGCGTGGACATCATCACGGGCAAGAACATCGGCAACCGGCCCATCATCCACTTTGAGGAAGCCGATCGGTTCGGCATCGACCTGTTCCTCAAAGGCGGCGGCTCCGAAAACGTCTCCGCCGTCTATGCGATCCCAAGCACCGAAATCAACGCCGACCGAAGCCTGGACGGCGCCCGCACGTGCGTCCTGGACTGCATGGTCAAGGCCCAGGGGCGGGGATGCTCGCCTTACGTCGTGGGCGTGGCCGTGGCGGGCGGCATCGAGGAAGTCGCCCACCTGTCCAAAAAACAGCTTCTGCGCAAGATCAGCGACGTCAATCCTGTGCCTGAGCTGCGGAGTTTTGAGGAACGGACCCTCAAAGAGATCAACCAGCTTGGGATAGGTCCGCTGGGACTGGGCGGCCGCAGCACGGCCTTGGCAGTCAAAGCCGCCGTCGCGCCCAGGCACCCGGCGTGCTTTTTCGTGGGCGTGTCCGTCGGCTGCTGGGCCCTCAGGAGGCATAGCCTGTGATAAAAATAGAAACACCCCTGAAAAAGGACGTGGCGCTGAGCCTGAACGCCGGCGACCAGATTCTGCTCAACGGGATCATCTTCACGTCCCGGGACACGGCCCACCGATTCCTGCTGGCCAGCGACTTTGAGAAAATCCGGGGCGCCACGATCTTTCATTGCGGCCCGGTGGTGCGGGACAACGTCGTCGTCTCCGCCGGGCCCACCACCAGCTCGCGGATGAACAAATTCACGCCCGGCGTGGTGGCCAAGTACGACATCCGGGCGATCATCGGCAAGGGGGGCATGGACCAATCGGTGCTGGAGGCCCTCAAGGGCCGGGCCGTCTATCTGGCGGCCGTCGGCGGGGCCGCGGCCATCTACGCCAAGCACATCAAGGTCCGGAACGTCTACAAGCTGGAATTCGGGATGCCCGAGGCCATCTGGGAGTTCCAGGTCAGCGATTTCCCCGTGATGGTCGCCATGGACTCCAAGGGACGAAGCCTGTACGCCGACGTGTACGCCAAATCCAAGGCCGTCTACCAGAAACTGACCCGCTGAATCGCCCCGCCGACCTCCCCTGCCGGCCAGGCATTTCCTCCGCTCAACGGAGAATCTTCTTCAACGCCGCCACGAGCGCCTGGACGTTCTGCGGCGTGGCGCTGTCGCCCATCAGGCCGATGCGCCAGGCCTTTCCCTTCAGCGCCCCCAGGCCGCCGCCGATCTCGATGTCGAACTCCTCCAGCAGCCGCTTGCGCACGTCCGCCTCATTTACGCCGTCGGGCGCGGCCACCACGTTGAGCATCGGCAGCCGGTGGGCGGGGTCGGCCAGCAGCTTCAGGCCCATCCCCTCCAAGGCCGAGCACAGTTGGCGATGGCAGGCCAGGTGCCGCCGCCAGCGCGCTTGGAGCCCTTCTTCGAGCACGAGTCGCAGCGCTTCGTGCAGGCCATAAATCATGTTGATCGGCGCCGTGTGGTGGTACAGCCGCTCCCTGCCCCAGTACTGCCGCACCATGCTCATGTCCAGGTACCAGCTTTGGACGGGGGTTTTTCGCGTGGCGATGACCTGCTCGGCCGCGGGGCCGAAGGTCGCGGGCGACAGCCCCGGCGGGCAGGACAGGCATTTCTGGGTGCCGCTGTAGCAGGCGTCGATCCGCCAGCCGTCCACGTCGACCTCCATGCCGGCCAGGCTGGTCACGGTGTCCACCAGCAGCAGGGCGCCGGCCTCGTGGACCGCTC
>JBEKZI010000113.1:0-5279 GCA_049510055.1 Phycisphaerae bacterium
GAAGAGGATGCGCTCGATGAGCTTCTCGGCGTGCTTCATCTCGACGACGGCCCGGGCCTTGACCGTCTTGGCCAGCCGGATGTAGCCCCAGTTCTCCAGCATCTCGGCGTGAACCATGTATTGGTTAATAGCGCCCAGTTCCTCCGACAGGCGGGCGTTGAGGGCGTCGAGCAGCTTCTTGTTCCCTTTCATGGTCAGCTCCTGTCTATCCTGATGGGGTTTTTGCTTGTCAACGACCGGGGCCAGGTGCTCGCACACCCGTGCCCCGCACACGTGCGGCATTATAGCCACCCCTCCCCGCCAAATGCCAGAATAACCCGATACCTAAAGCCCCTATAAAAAAAGTCCAGCCTTCTGCGCCTTTTTTCACAGGGGCGACGAGGAGTATGAAAAAAAGGTCCAGCCGGATGCGTTTTTCCTCAGGGGGCAGGTTTCTTATCCTAGCCAAAGGGCCGATGCGGTGTGGGTCCATGAAAAAAAGGCCCAGCCGGATGCGCCTTTCCTCAGGGGGCAGGTCTTCCGTCTTCGGTAAGGGGCCGATCTGATGTGGGTATGAAAAAAAGGCCCAGCCGGATGCGCTATAAGCCGAGTTCTGTCCCGCCGTCAGGCTGGGTGACCCGTGCGGCGGTGAAGGCCATTTCTCTGGACCCGCCCTTGCGGACGGGCTCCGCCCTTTGGAGCCGAAGCCCAAAAGGGCAAGCGGCCTACCCGCGACCACGATGGCCTGAACCACGCCAGGGTCGCTGCTTGGCCTTGCACCCGATGGGGCTTGCCATGCCGGCCGCCTCACGACGGCCGCGGTGCGCTCTTACCGCACCTTTTCACCCTTACCCTATCTTCGCCCCTCGACAAGCAAGGGGCTACAAAGGGCGGTATGTTTTCTGTGGCGCTGTCCCTGTCCGACGCCGCCAAAGGCTTCGTCGGACGGTGGGCGTTACCCACCATCGCTGGTTCAGAGGTGCTCGGACTTTCCTCCCCGCCCGCCGAAGCGGACGGAGCGGCCTTCCACGCATCCGGCAAGGCTATTATACGCTTCCGGCCAGCGGCTGACTACGGCCACCTGCGGGCAAGCCTCCAAGACAGCCCTGGCATTGCCTTCCGTTGTCCGGTAAGTTCAGACAGTTATGCCGGCCGCTCAGGACAAGCCGCGATGGGCGCTGCCCTACACCACGGAGCTTCCAACCGCTCCGGCTGCACGAAAGCGGGCCGTCGGCCTGCGGTGGGCGGCCTATCTCGCCCTGGCGGCGATCCTGGTAGCCGCGACCGTCCAATTCCAAATCAACACGACGGCCCGTCAGCATAAGCCCAGGATCAAAGCGTCTCCAACCAGCCAGACGGCCGCGGCCCCTGCCGCCGCCGACAGGGTTATAAGCACCAAAGGGGCCATAGGACGATGGCGCCTGGCGGTCCAGGACTTCTGGGCCGGGCGCAACATCTACCTGGCCAAGGCCCCGGAGGGACAACCGGTCCTTCACCCCAACATGCCGTTCATCGTCATTTTGCTGACGCCTTTCGCCTATCTACCGCTGGGAGCGGCCATCGTGTCCTACAACGTGCTGAAGCTGGCGGCCATCGTGGCGGCAATATGGATGATGATCCGCGTGGCCAATCATGACGGGCTGAAGATGCCCGATTGGGTGGCGGGGCTGGGCGTCTTGTGGGCGGTCAAGTTCATCCTCGGCGACATCCAGCACGGCAACACCAACGACTTCGTCCTGGCGGCCATCGTGCTGCACCTGTGGCTCTATCGGCGAGGTCATGATTGGGCGTCCGGGACGGCGCTAGCGATGGCCATCTGCCTGAAGATGACGCCGGCGCTCTTTGTGCTCTACTGGCTCTATCAGCGGTCCTGGAAAGTGTTGGCCGGAACGCTGGTCGCCTTGGCGGTATTCGCCATCGTCGTGCCGGTTGTCGCGGTGGGGCCGAGCCGGGCCGCGGAATTGACGGGAACCTGGCTGGACAACCTGATCATCCCGGGGCTGGTCAAGGGCGAGTGGTATCCCATTCACATCAATCAGTCCGCAAGCGGCGTCTTGGGGCGATATTTGCTCGGCGGGGGCCAGCACGGCGGGGACATCTACTGGAACCCTGACGACAATCCCTATGACCGGCAGGTGGAACACGGCTGGATCGCCTTTGCGTCCCTGTCTCCCCAGCAGGCCAAGGCGGTGGTGCGCGCGGTTCAGTTTATCCTCGTGGCGCTGGGGGCCTGGGCGATCGGCTGGCGGAAGCTGCCGCGGGACGACGGCCGCCGCGCGCTGCACTATGGCTTGGTGGTCACGGGCATGATGCTGCTCAATCAGCGCACCTGGGACCATCACGCCGCGGTGCTGCTGGTGGCGACGCTGGCGATCTGGTATGCCCTCTGGGGCGGGCAGTTGAGCCGGGCGGGGCGAGGGTGGGCGCTGGGGCTGATGCTGGCGGCGATTGTGTTCATGTGGGGATGCAGCAATGATCTGTTCGTCGTGGCGGCGGTACTATCCGGCCGAACGGCCGACGTCGGCCACGACTGGGCCGACCGATGCATGGCCTATGGACCGGTGTTCTACTCGTTCCTGATGCTCTTCGTCGCGGGGGTGATCCTCTCGGTGGCGATGCGGCGGGCCCAGACGCCTTACCTCGCCCAGCCGAGCCGGGAAGGCCGCTAGACGCCCTCGGTCTTGGGGGCGGAAGCGGAAGGGGTTGCCGGGGAGGGCGAATCGGACGGCTTTTTCTTCCCCTGGCCGCGCGCGGCTTGGAGCTCGGCCGCCGACGGCTGGTCGCCCTTGGGCGCCGGGTAAGAAATGCGGGAATGATAGAGGCTGCAAAGGCTGCGAACCAGGGACGCCTCGATCTGATGGACTTCCTTCAGCGTCAGATCGCACTCGTCGAACTGGCCGTCCATCAGGCGGCGGGTCACCATGGTGTGAACCTGATTCTCGATGCGCCCCGCCGTCGGATCAGCCATGGATCGCATGGACGATTCGACCGCGTCGGCGAGCATGAGAATGGCGCATTCCTTGCTGTGCGGCTTGGGGCCGGGATAGCGGAACTCCACCTCCTGCGGCGGAGGCTGGTCGACGGATTTGCGCTGCTTGGCGGCGGCATCGTAAAAATATTGGAGCAGCGTCGTGCCGTGGTGACTGCTGATGAACTCGTACAGCACGCGCGGCAGCCCGTACTGCCGGGCAAGCTCCAGGCCGTCCTTGACGTGCCCCAGGATGATCAGCAGGCTCATCGCCGGCGACAGGCGGGCGTGCTTGGAGGTCGTGGAGGTCTGGTTCTCAGAGAAATATTCCGCTTTGTTGATCTTGCCGACATCGTGATAGTACGCCCCCACCCGCGCCAGCAATCCGCGGGCGCCGATGGCCTCGGCCGCCGCTTCGCACATCGCGCCCAACTGGAGGGAGTGGGTGTACGTGCCCGGGGCTTCCATCGCCAGACGCTTCAGCAGCGGCTGATTGGCGTCGCACCATTCCAGTAGCGTCAGGCTGGTTGCGACGCCGAACAGCCGCTCCACCAGCGGCAAGAATCCCTGCACCAGGAAGCCCACCAGCAAGGCGCACCCGCCCGCCCAAAAGCTGTCCACCAGGATGAACCACCACGGCACGGCCGAAATGAGCCCGCCGACCCACACGGCGGCCATCACCACCACGGCGGCCACCGCCGAGATCTCGATGAGCTTGCTGCGCCGGCGAATGTCTCGCAACAGGAAGGCCACGACCATGATCCCCAACAGCAGCTCCAGCAGCAGGTCCAGCCGGGAGCGAAGCTGGAACATCACCAGCACGGCCAGGATCGCCCCCACCACGAAGGCGAACCGCTGCTCGTAAGCGATGGTCAACACCGTGGCCGCCATGAGGACCGGCAGGACGACCACGTGCAGATTCCATCCCAACAAAACGGCCAGGACCTTCGCCAGGGCGAGCATCAGCAGCAACGACACGGCCAGGACGAAGCCCCGGCCATGGTCGGCCACGATCTGGGGCTGGTGCCGCATGACGGCGGCGCTCAGCAGCACGCACAGGAGCAGCACCGCCCCGGCCCGGCCCACCAACCGCCCCACCGTCGCCGAGGGCCTGTCCCGCCGTTCCGCGGCCAGATAAGCCTTATGCTCGGCCCGCAACAGTTCCAGGTCCGCCGCGCCCAGTCCCGTGATCGCCCCGTCGCCGGCGGCCTGCCGGCTGGCGTGGACGAGACACTTGCCCGCGTCGTACCGTTCTTTGGGCGGATCGGCGAGGATGGCGGCCTGGGTGGCCTTGATGTCGTTCTCGGTAGCTTCGTTGTTGTAGCGATAAAGGGGGCGGCCCTTGTTGAAAATATCCAGCAGGTAGCCCTGCACGTTGTCGCGCAGTTCCGCCGGCAGCGTCCGGACGATCCGGCTGACGGCGTAGGCGACGCTGTCGGGCTTGTTCAGGCTGATCAGGTCGGAGACGTGCCGCGTCTGCCGGCCGGCGGGACGAACCATGTAGAACTGCCCCGTGCTGTGCTCCAGGTCTTCCTGGCGGACGATGGGCGTGTCGGTCAGGGCGTCCCGGAATTGCTGGAGCTGGCGTTCATAGTGCTCCTGTTGAGCGGGCTGGGTCATCGCCCGCCAGGCCGCCAGCGACGGCTCCCCGGAAATGGCGAACGGCTTGAGCGTGGCGCCGTCCAGGGCCGGCTGGGTGGTGGCGGACAGCTCGGCCGGCAAACTGTGCAGCCGGGCGAGAATCTCATCCGCCAGCGCCACGTTGAGCTGGAACGTCACCGGCGTGGTGTGCTTGGCCTGGTCGAGCTGCTCGGTCAAGAGTCGCTGGGACAGGACCTCAAAGTCGACGCGGGCATAGATGTCCGCCGGCACATACTGCCCCAGGCGATACGGCAAGGGGTCCAGGGGCCACAGATCCATCAGGCAGGCGCCGACAAAAAACATCCCCACCAGCAAAACCGATCCCACCCCGCCGGCGGCGCGAAATCGCAGCCCCGCCGATCCCCCCACGGCAAGGGAGGACCTGCGAGATAACGGATGCCTGCGACGTAATGTCTTTCTCGTCCACCACATAACTGCTGCGCCCACTCTTTAGGCTTATCGGCTAACGGGACGGTGCGGTCCAACACCGCCACGCCGCCGGTTGCCGCGGCCCTCAGCCCTGCTGGCGATCCGCGGAGGATTGGTTCCGCGAGGCGTAGGCCTGGACGATGTTCTGCACCAGGCGATGGCGCACGATGTCCTGGCGGTCCAATTGCACGAAGGCCAGGCCCCGGATGCCCGTCAGCCGGCTTGTGGCGTCGATCAGTCCGCTGGGCACGCCTTCCGGCAG
>JBEKZI010000114.1:0-5089 GCA_049510055.1 Phycisphaerae bacterium
GCCCGGCAAAGACAAAACAATTCGTCTTCCGCAGCACGTCCAGCGGCAGCACCAACCGCTCCACGGGGTTCGGCACGACCTGCAACTTTTCCGGCGGAACGCCTATCCCGCCCATGATCTTGGCCACGAAGTCGCTGGGACACAGGAACGTGTCCACCCAGCGGTAGCGATGCCGGGCCCGTTGCACGAACGTTTCTATCGCCAGCATCGCCCCGCCCGCCCCGGCGCAGCGAGGGCTGGCGGCGTGGCGGATCGCGTGCGGCCAGCATCGCATGCAGACGCCGTCGGGGCGCAGAAAATGCTTGGTCGGGCAGGCCAGGCGGTAATCGTGCACGGTCATGACGATGGCGATCCCCCGCCGCGCCAGGACGGGCAGGATCGACGGCGTCAGGTGGTGATAGATGTTGTGCACGTGGGCCACGTCCACCGGGCCGAGTGAGTCCAGGAAGGCCTCCAGCATCTTGGCCGCCTGGGCGTTGTGGATCATGGGCCACAGGGCCAAGGGGTTCAGCGTGGCGGTGAAATCGCGGAAAGGCGGAAACTCCGGCGGGCTATCCCCCTTGCGGCAACTGAAGAACGAAACGGTGTGGCCCCGCCGCCGCTGCATCTCCGCCAGCGCGTGAACGGTGCTGGTGACGCCGCTGGGCGAGAACAACATTTTTTCCACGTGGAGTATGTGCATGCGATGATCCGTCATCGAACGTCACTACTCTACCGCCGCCGGCGCGGAGATACGACTCTAAGCAATCGTTCAAATCGCCGCACCATGCCCTGGGGGCTGAAGAGGCCGGCCCTATCCCGCCCGGCTTGGCCCAGCCGCCGCGCCATGGCTGGATCGTCCAGCAGCTTGGCCAGCGCTCCGGCCAACGTCCGCGAATCGCCGACGGGAACCTTCAGTCCCTCGTGGCAGTCTTCCAGCAGTTCGTCGAACGGCGGCAAATCGCTCACCACGACCGGCAGACCGGCGGCCATGGCCTCCAGCGGCGCCAGGCCGAACGTCTCGTTCCGGCTGGCCAGGACGAACACGTCCGCCGCGGCCAGGATGGCCGGGACGTCCGGCCGCTCCCCCGCCGCGGTGACGACCTTCTCTGCGCCCGCACCGCGAATGACCGAGGCTAACTCAGGCCCATCCGTGCCCCTGCCGACCAGCAAGAGATGGAAGTCGTCGCGACGCTTGGCCAGCAGAGTGGCGGCGGCCAGAAGCGTTTGGAAGTCCTTATCCGGCATCATGTTAGCAACTTGAAGAATTATCTTTTTCCCCAGTGGAATTTGCAGCGATTTGCGGTCCATTGCCGCAGCCTTCAGTCGATTCATGTCCAGGCCGTTGCGGATCAGCGGCAGGACGCGTCGCGGCAGAAGCCGCCCAATGAGCTTGCGTTGCTGCGCGCGAGAGACGCACACGATCGCGCTCAGCAGCCCCAGGTGGTGGTACATGGCTAACCGTCCGCGGAAGCGCCCCCCCTGCCCGCCGGGCCAGGCATGGCACCAGCACACCCGCCCCGCCGCCCGGCCGCTCAGCAAGGAACCCTTGATCGCATAGAACAGGCCGTTGCGAAGTGGATCCAGGACAATCAGGTTGTCGATCTGCTCGCGGCGGATGAGGCGAGCGAAGCGGAACGGCGCCAGCGGGTCGATGGAGCGGCGAGCCAGGCCTTCGACCACCGTCGCGCCGCGCTGCGCGAAGGCCTCAGCCATCGGCCCGCCCTTGGCCACGGAGGCGACGACGACGTGGTGGCCGCCGGCGACCAACCCGGCCGTCAAGTCGGCCGCGACGGTCTCAGCCCCGCCGCAATGGAAGTTGCCGGTGACAATCAGCACCCGCAGCTGCATAAAGCCCTCCACGCCGCTCGGCCCATTTGGGTGCACAATTCCTCAGCCATGCCGCAGGCCAGTTGCCAATTGTGCCGCCGCCAACTCAGCAGCGACCAGGCCGAGGCCAGCAGGATCATCCCGGCCAGGTGATAACCCAGCAGCAGCCACGTGCCGGCCCCACCCTGGACGCTGTGGCGAGCGATGTAGAGCATGTGGGCCACGTAGACCTCGCCGCGGCGGAACGGGTCCGGCCGGCCACCGGCGGCCTTGTGATGCAGGACGGTCAACTCCGGGGCCAGGAACAGGGCGTGCTTGGACCCCAGGCGGAAGGACAGCTCGGTATCCTCCGCCAGCCCATAGCCGCTGAACGCTTCGGTGAACTTGTATTCTTTGTAGATTTCCCGCCGCAGGCTCATGATGCCGCCCACGAATCGCCACGCCGGCTTTAGCCGCACGGCCAAAGGATGCGATAAGCAAACGTATCGCGCCAGGGACACTCGCGGCGCCCAGCGGTTCTCCGCCAAGGCCGCCGCCAGGGCCACCCACAGGCGCTGCGTCCAGGGCGGCGGGACGGGATCGACGTACCGGCCGCAAATCCCCGCCACGATTGCCTGCGGATCGGCCTGGTAAAGCGATTCGAGTCGGCTGAGGAAATCTGGCGGCGCTTCCACGTCGTCGTCCAGCAGCACGGCCACGTCGCCGCCGGCCAATTCCAGCCCGCAGTTGCGCGAGGCAGCGGAGGACGGCACGTCGCGCCGCCGATTGATGAACTTCACGCCCGCCGAGCGGACCCGCCGGGCGAGCGTCGTCTCGACCTGGGCCGTGCCATCATTAATCACGATCAACTCATCGGGCTTGCGCGTCTGGCGGAGCAGCGACTCCACGGCGGTGGCCAGCTCAGCGGGCCGGTCATGCGTGGGCACGATGACGGAGATGCGCCATTTTTTCGCGGTCATGAGCGCCTCCGTGCCGCTAGCCACGCAAAGGGCCGTTTGAGGACGTCCACCAGGACGTGCTTTTCATGACGGTCGAACAGCAGCGGCGTGGCGACGGCGGCCACGATGACGGCCGCCCACAGGGCGCTCATCGCCCAGGTTGGCAGCAACAACAGCACCGGACAGGCCATCAGCAGGTACGTGCCCGGATGAATCCGCACGCCCGCCGCCAGGAAATAGACCACGCTGACCGCCAGGCTCCCCACCAGCATACCGACCCCTGCCGCCCAGGCCGCCCCCGCCGGACTGTAGGCGAACCGTGGCGCCCACCAGACGGCCAGGACGACGTTCGCCGCCCCGCCGGCCAGTGCGCCAAAGGCGATGGCGATGGGCCGCTCGCGCAGCCGCGCCACAGCCGTCAGCAGCGAAAAGTTGCTAACGGCCTGGAAGAACATCAGCAGCCCGGCCAGCAGCTTCAAGCCCACGTAATACTTCAGCGGCAAGGCCCTTACCCACACGGCACTGGTGGCGTAGATCAGGACCGTCAAGGCCATCATGGCGAGGGTTACAGCCTTGTAGCTGGTCTCCAGCGTCGCCATGGCCGCCTCGTGCGAGGAAGCCTCCCATCGCCGCGCGGCGTGAGCGAAGACCACCGCGAAGGCCGCGTTGCTTATCAAGAGCACCACCTGGCTGAGTTGGAGGAAAGCGTTGAACACGCCCGCCTCCTCCTTGCCGCATTGGCGGTTGGTCAACTGGAAGCTGATGTACTGCGCCACGAGCCACAGGATGTTTCCAATCATGGCCACGAAGCCAAACCGCAGCACGCGGCCGAAGGCATGGCGGAGATCTTCGCCCTCGACGCGGCCGAGGGTGTCGGCCGGCGGCACTGCGGCCTCGCCGGCGGCGGCGCCGGCATCGGCGGGTTCCCAAGCCGCCTCGGTGGAGGCGTAGCCTTCCGCCTGCCTGATCGCCCTCTGAAGCATGACGACGCCGAAGACGATAACCGTGGCCTGGGCCAGGAAGTGTCCCCCCAGCAGCGCCAGCGCATTGGGCCACACGGCCAGGGCCGCGGCGCCGGCGATCGTGAACACCACGGAAAATATCAACTCGGCCGCCGATGCCAGACGATAGGCGCGCATGCCGAATAGGAAGCCACTCAGGTCGTAATACATCGCCCCCGCCAGCACGTTGACCATCGCGGCTAGGCACACGTAGAGCTGGTAACGGTAGGTGAAGGCTGCAGCGGGCGATTCGACCCGCGACGCGATGACCCCGTGGGTGATCCAACCACTGGCGGCGATGCCGACCGCCGTGACGGCCACGGCGGCCAGGATGCAACGCCCGCGAATCCGCCGATAGAAGGCGGCCAACTGCCCCCGGGCCTCGTAGAGGCTCACGTAGCGCATCAGACCGTGGTTGGCGCCTCCCGTGGCCACCGGGGCGGCGATGAGAAAGATCATCAGCCCCACCCCCCACAGGCCGAACTCCGCCGGACTCATCAAACGCATGAACAGCAGGACGCGCACCACGCCCAGGCCTTTTTGGAGGATCATGGCCGGGACGTAAATGCCCAACGACTCGGCCATGGAACCAACCTTCAGCAGGCGAGCGGAGATCGACAAAGGCCACCTCCTAGGCGGCCAGCGCCGCAGCCGTCAGAGGCAGGTCCAGCGGATAGGGTTCCAACAGACGGTTGTAGCCGACCATCAGGCCGGCGAAGGACCAGAACAACGCGCTGCTGGCGACGTCCCACAGCGGGTCCACCAGCATGGCGTCGGTGAAGTAGGCGATGAAGGCCGCCCAGAACACCACCACGAACTCGCGCGAGAGCAATCCGGTGGCCGTCGGAGGAATCTTGCGAAACAGCAGCAGCGACTCACGAAACAACAGAATGAATATCGCCGCCGTAGCGAGCACGCCGATGGCGCCCACTTCGGCGGCCATCACGAGAAACAGGTTGTGCGGCGTGGCCAGGCCCGTACCCAGGCGCGTCAATTCCGCCGGGTCGGAGCGCAGTTCCTGCTCGCCCGAGAAATAATGTCCGAAACCTACCCCGAACCACGGGTGGATTTTGAGGAGTTCCCACGTCCGCTGCGCCAACACCCATCGGCCGACGATGGTGGACTTTTGGGCCACGCCGCCGGTGGATCGTTCCTCGCTGGCCAGGTTGGACCAGAAGACCGCAACGATCAACATGATCGCCAAGCCGGCCAGGGCCAGTTTGCTCTTGCCCGCACGGCCCATGGAAGCCCACAGCAGCCATACGATCCCCGCCAGCAGGAAGGCTACGTAGCCGCTTCGCAGTCCGGTGAAAAAAATGGCCGGGGGGATCAGGAGGACCT
>JBEKZI010000115.1:0-4703 GCA_049510055.1 Phycisphaerae bacterium
GGCAGGCCTGGGCCACGTCGCGGAACGTCCCCGCGCCCACGGCCGCCAGCAGAGCCGCGCCGTAGGCCGGGCCTTCCTCGGTGTTGATCGTCACGCAAGGGGTGCCGTACACGTCGGCCTGGAGTTGCCGCCAGAACGCGCTCCGCGCCCCGCCGCCGGAGAGGCGAATCTGCCGAATCTTCAGGCCGCGGTCCTTGAGGATCGTGACCGCGTCATTCATGGCGTAGGTCGCGCCCTCCATCACCGAGCGGACCAGTTCGCGGCGGCTCGTGCGGCTGTGCAGGCCGATCCAGCAACCGCGGGCAAAGGGATCGGCGTGCGGCGTCCGCTCGCCGGTCAGGTATGGCAGGAAGAACAGGCCCTCGCAGCCGAGGGGCGCCTTGGCGGCCTGGGCCGTCAGCAACTCGTAGGGATCGACACCCTTCCGTCGCGCCTGGCGGACTTCGGCGGCCCCCAGCACGTTGCGATACCACTGAAGGCTGCCGCCGGCGGCCAGGATGCACCCGAACATGCAATACTCCCCCGCCACGGCCGAGCAGAACGTCTGCACTCGCCCGGCCGGGTCGGTCGCGTACCGCCGCGAATGCACGTACACCACGCCGCTGGTGCCCATCGTGGCGCTGGTCAGGCCGTCGCGGACGACGCCGTTGCCCACCGCCCCGGCCGGCTGATCGCCCGCACCGCCGACCACCGGCGTGCCGGCGACCAATCCCAGTTCCGCCGCGGCGGCGGGCCGCAGGCGGCCGGCGACTTCGTGCGACTCCACCACCGGCGGCAAGATGCTGCGGTCCAGATGAAAAATCGAAATGATTTTGGACGACCAGTCCCGCTTGCGCGGGTCCAGCATGAGCGTGCCGGACATATCCGACACGTCGCCGACGTATTCGCCCGTCAGGCGCAGGCGGATGTAATCCTTCGGCAGCAGCAGATGGCGGATGCGGTCGTACATGCGCCTCTCGTGGCGGCGGACCCACAGCAGCTTGGTCAGCGTGAAGCTCGTCATGGCCACATTGCCCGCCAGCGCGATGAGCTTGCGCCTGCCGCCGACCGCGCGCTCGATTTCCTGGGCCTGGGGCGCGGACCGCTGATCGTTCCAGATGATGGCCGGTCGCAGTGGCCTGCCGGCGCCGTCGGTGATGACCAGCCCGTGCATCTGCCCGCTGAGGCCGATGGCCGAGACGTCCCTGCCGCCGATGCCCGCCTTGGCCACCACCGCCCGAACGGCTCGCACGGCGGCGGACCACCAGTTGTCGCCATCCTGCTGGCTCCATCCCGGCCGGGGAGAGGAAATTTCGTGAGCGGCCGTGGCCGTGGCCAGCACCTTGGCTGCGGAATTCATCAGCAGCGCCTTGGTGCCGGAGGTGCCTACGTCGATGCCCAGATAGCAAGCCACGGGCCGATCCTTTCGCAAACGAATTGAGCATTTTACGTCATTTTTGGCATTGAAGCACTCGAAAAGCATGGACGCAAGCCCGTAATCCTTTATGGGAGGCGATGTTGCGGATAAAACTCCTAACTACTTGCAAAGGGAGGATTTGTAACTGTCATTTTGGCCGTTCGCTTGACAACCGTCTTAAGAATGTGTTATACTCATCCGCTATGGCTACTGCCACGCGCTCCAAGGGCACTGGGCGGCCTTCCCGGTCAAAAAAGGCAATCAGAACCTATGATTCGGCTCTGAAGTATTTGTTTGCGCAGACCGATTACGAGCAAATGCTCCGCGTGCGGTACAACCGAGACACCTTCAGTCTCGACCGTATGCGGTTGCTGCTAAAGAAGTTAAAGAACCCGCAAGAAAAGCTTCGTACCGTGCACATCGCCGGGACCAAGGGCAAAGGCTCCACGGCTACGATGCTGGCGGAGATGGTTCGGGCGTGCGGGTACAAAGTTGGTCTGTACACGTCGCCGCATGTTTGTGACATTCGCGAGCGGATTGTCGTGGACGGTGAGAAGATCGGCCAGGCCGCCCTGGCGCGTCTTATCTGCCGTGCGGAGCCGCACATAGAGAAAATGGCGTCCGACAAACCCACGTTTTTTGAAATTTTCACCGCCCTGGCTTTTTGTCACTTTGTCGACGAGGTGGTGGATGTCGCCGTCGTCGAGGCGGGTCTGGGCGGACGGCTGGACAGCACCAACGTGCTTAAGCCCGCCGTGTGCGGACTGACCAGCATCTCGCTGGACCACATGCAGCAGTTGGGCCACACCGTCGGCCAGATCGCCGCCGAGAAGGCCGGCATCTTCAAGGGCAAGACCCCGGCCGTCAGCGTGCCTCAGAGCGCCGAGGCCAAGCGCGTCCTGCGGAAGATCGCCAAGGACGTCGGCGCGGAACTGCTGTTCACCGGCGAAGACATCGAGTTCAGCTATCGCGTGGAGTCCAGCCGCCAGGACGGCTGCCACACCCGCATCTGCCTGACGACGCCGCGCAGCCGCTTCGAGCACCTGCCCGTGCCGCTGATGGGCGAGCATCAGGCCCTCAACTGCGGGCTGGCGCTGGCGCTGCTGGACCAACTGAAGAACCAGGGCCTGGCCATCGACGATAGCCGGGCCATCCAGGGCCTGGCGGGCGTGTACCTGCCCGGCCGCATGGAGATCATCAGCCAGGACCCGCGCATTCTGGTCGACGGGGCGCACAACGCCGCGTCGATCCAGGCCCTCATGCGCGCCATGGGCCAGCACATCCACTATGACTCGATGGTGATGATCTTCGGCTGCGCCGCCGACAAGGACATCGACGGCATGATGACCCAGATCTGCACCGGCGCCGACAAGGTGATTTTCACCCGCGCCAGCTCCAACGCCCGCGCGGCCCGGCCGCAGGACCTGGCCGAGGCCTACGTGCAGCGCTGCGGCCGCGAGGCCCAGGTCACCGAAACCCTCGCCGACGCCCTCCGCGTCGCCCGCAGCGCCGTCAGCCGCGAGGACATCATCTGCGTCACCGGCTCGTTCTACCTGGTCGGCGAGGCCAAGACGATCATCGCCAAGCAGTAATCTCCAATCGCCAATAAAACCGGCGGGCCGGATGATTCCGACCCGCCGCGCTATTTTCGTCCTTTTGTTCCACGCGCCGCCGGTCAGGCGGGCGGGCTGCCCGATTCCGCCGCCGGCGGAGCGGCCGGTTCGGCGGCCACCTCGGCGGAGCCTTCTTCGACGTACACGTCGTCCAGCTCCGTGGCGTCCACCCGCTGCCGCAGCAGCGTGTAGATCACCGTCGTGCTGCTGGCCAGATAGGACAGTAGGAACGCCGCCACGCCGCCGATGACCAGGTACACCCACAGGCCGATCAGCACCGCGCCGATCTTCTCCGCCCAGCTCATGGCCACCCAGGTCCAGCTGTGCAGCTCTTCGAACGTCGGCGCCAACCACAGCACGTCCAGCCGCGTGGCGCCGTCGGCCAGCTTCTTGCCGCCCGTCCAGATGCCCCAGTTGAGGAACGTGTGCGTCGCGGCCAGCGCCAGGAAGGCAAACAGCCGCACGAACAGATAGCACAGCGCGCCGTGCAGCGTCGCCACGGCGGCGTACAGAATCGACCGCCACGGACGGGCGAAGACGTACGAGAAGCTACGGCTGATCGCGTCAAAGCTGTCGGACCCTTCCACCGCGATGGTGGGATACATCAACGAGCACCCGGCCGTCAGGCCGATCAGCAGGAACGCCACCAGCAACCCCACTAGAATCGCCAGGAAGAACAGCAGCCCCAGCAGCATCGCGCCGAATCCGCCCAGGTTCCCCACCAGCCCGCCGATGGCCAGCAGAAGCCCCAAAACCAGGATGATCAGCAGGGGAATGATCGGGGCGGTGAGGAAGCTGAAGAATTTGTTTATCGAGAACCGCAACGCCTGGACGGCGGAAATTTTCTCCTCACGGGTGGCGTGAAGCGCGGCGATGCGGTACACCGCCCCGCCAAACAGCGCCCAGGAGGCCAAGCACAGCAGCAGGAACAAAATGGCGTAGATCCCGTGCTCCGCGATCAGCCAGCCCAAGCCTCCCACGGCCATCAGCACCCAGTAGAGGAGCCCCGCCGAGGAGAGCTCCGCCGGGTTGCCGGTCTTGCCGTAGCTGGCCAGCCCGGTGCTCAGGTCCAGTCGCCATACCGCCGCCAAGGCGTTGTCCACGCAATGGTCCTCGTAGTCCAGCAGGCTGGCGAAAATGCCTCGCCCCCGGATCGTCAGGACCTGATCGGCGAATTCCTTCTTGCGGGCCGTCAGCGCCTGGGCCGCCTTGGCCTCGTCTTTGGCGAGCTGTTCGGTTTCTTTCTGGCGCTCCTCCGTCGTGGGCAGCGACTTGAGCGAGTAGGCCACGTCGTGATCGGCCTGGGTCATGAGCTTGTTGACGCGTTCCACCTGAAGACAGAACTTGTCCCCCGCCGCTCCCAGCACCTGGCGCCAATTCTTGTTGGCGTCGGGGAGAAAACTGTCGGTGGACTTGGTTTCGAAGGGCTTATTGGCGGTGCCTTCGCTGTTATCCGCCGCCAGCTTCTCGGCAAAGGCGGTCGCCAGGCGGCCGGCGGGCAACTTGGCTGAGTAGACCGCCAGGAAATGGGCCTCGTTGGTGGCCTCTGCCAAGAGCCCGGCCGCCAGCGTGGGCCGGTTGCTTCGCCAGCCGTTCTTGGCGGCTTTGAAATCGGCGGTGCTGCTGGTGACATAGAGGGACACCTCGCTCCGCATCGCCCGCCGCCCGCCGACTTGCCAGCAGCGGTCCAGCAC
>JBEKZI010000116.1:0-4583 GCA_049510055.1 Phycisphaerae bacterium
TGTCCGTGCCCGCGCGGCAGGCGTATTCCCACTCGGCCTCGGTCGGCAGGCGATAGCAGACGCCTTCCTTTTTGCTTAGCCACTGGCAAAAAGCCACGGCCTCGTGCCAACTGATATTGATGACGTAGCGGCCTCCGCCCGCGTACTCCGGCCGGAAGCGGCGGTATTGCTCGGCCGTCACCGCCGTCCGCGACATCGTGAACGGGTGGCTGATCGTGACCCGATGGACGGGCTTTTCGTCCCAGTCGCCCTGGGGGAAACCCGAGCGGTCGGAACCGCCGCCGAGTTCCGGCGGCGTGGCGTGCGATTCGCCCATTCGGAAGCTGCCGGCGGGAATGGGCAGCATCTCCATGCCGATGGAGTTGGTAAAGCCCCGCACGGTGCGGCGGCGGCGACGGAGAAAATGAAAGAGTACCCGACACGCCGCCGAGCCCAGCAGCGCCCCCGCTATCACGGCCAGAATCAACAGGACGGTCGTCATAATCGTCTTTGCCTGCGCCGCAGGGCCGCCGGGGCGGCGCTGACGACGAACCACACCGACGCGCACAGCACGATCGTCGCGCCGGTGGCCGTGCGGGCCCAGTCCTGGGCGGAGATCAGCAGCCCGGCCACGGCCGAGGTCAGCGAGACGACCATCGCCCACCAGAACATTCCCCCCGCCGAGCGAGCGAAGTTCCTGGCGGCCGCGGCGGGCACGATCAGCATAGCCGTCACCAGCAGCACGCCCACCGCCCAGACCGAGAAAATCACCACCAGCGACAGCAGCGCCGCGAACACGAACTGGTACGCCCGCACGCGCACGCGGTGGGCCGAGGCCAGGGGAACGCTGAGGCCCACGTACAGCAGGCGGTTGTAGCCCGTGGCTTGGAAGAGCATCAGCACCGCGAACAGGCCGGCCAGCAGCAGGATGTTGGTGTCGCCGATGGTGAGGATGTCGCCGTAGAGGAACCGCTGCACGTCGCGGGCGACGCTGCGGTCGCGGCTGACCACCGCCAGGCCGAAGGCGACGCTGGCGGAGAAGAACACGCCGATGATCACGTCGATGGACAAGCTGCTGCGCCGGCCGGCGGCGATAATGCCCAGCCCCACCAGCACGGCGAAGCCCACCATCGTCCAGCGGGCGTCCAGGCCCAGGATCAGTCCCAGCGCCACGCCCGCGAAGGCCGAGTGGCTGATGGCGTCGGAGAAGAACGCCATGCGGAAGTTGACCACCTGCACGCCCATGGCGGCGGCCATCGGGGCCAGCAGCACCAGCGCCACCAGCGCCTGCTGCATGAAGCGGGCCTTCATGCAGTCCAGCGGCACGAGCCGGCCGACCCAATCGTACAGGGCCGAGGGGTCAATCATGGCGGTGCCCTCCCGGCGGGGCGGGCCGCCCGCTCTGCGCCGCCTGGATGTCGGCCAGGCCCAGGTGGATGCCGAACGTCGCGGCCAGGACGGCGGTCGTCAGCGTCGTCCGCACCGGCCCGGTGCCGGTCACGCGACGGTTCAGGCAAATGACGTCCGTGGCGTGGGCGGTCACCAGCGACAGGTCGTGAGTCACGATGATCTGCGTGAAGCCGCGCTCGATCCGCAGGCGGTCGAACAGTTCGCACAACAGGTGCTCCCCGCCGATGTCCACGCCGGCGGCCGGTTCGTCCAGGATGAGAATCTCCGGCTCCTGCCGGATGGCCAGCGCCAGCAGCACGCGCTGAAGCTCCCCGCCGGATAGGGCTCCTGCGGGCCGGCGGGCCAGGTGCTCGGCCTCCACGGCCGCTAAGGCTTCCTTCGCGGCGCGGACGGCCTTGGACGCCCGGCCCAGCCACAGCGGGCGGCGCTGGTGGCCCATGACCATCATCTCCATCACCGTCAGCGGCATGCCGCGGTCGAAGTCCAGCTTTTGCGGCACGTAGCCCAGGCGCACGGGGCGGCCCGGCTGGAGGGGGGCGACGTCGATTCGGCCGTCGTAGGCGATCTGCCCCAGCAGGGCCAGCAACAGCGTGGTCTTGCCCGCCCCGTTGGGGCCAATGATGGCCGTGGCGCTGCCGCGAGGCACCTCCGCGCAGATGTTCTCCAGGATCGTCAAGCCGTCGATGCGGACCGAGACGTCCTGGAACATCACGGCGGGCTGGCTTGAGGAATTCATACTAAAATCCTTACGGCGGCCGGTCCTGATGAGATTTTTAACTTAACCGCGGCCCGTAAAACAGGGAGAAACGGCATCGATTGGGCAATAATAATAACGTCCCGCGATTTTGCGGAAGCCTGGATATTGGCAACGTTGTTCCCGGCAGCGTAGACTTCAAAGGCCGATGAGCATGGACATTGCTTCCATCTTGAGGGACTGGCCGTACGAGCCCGGCCAACTGGCCGCCCGGCGGATCCGCGGCGCCGACGGCAAGGAGAAGATCCAGCTTCGCCTGGACCTGGGGCTGCTCCAGATGGAGGTCTCCGGCCGGCCCGACGGCGCCCGCCCCCACGGTTGCGAAAGCCTGCTGGAATACCACGAAAAGCAGCGGGACCTGTACCGCAAGCAGCGCGGCAGCGACGACGGCTTCATGCTGGACGCCGAGGCCTGCGAGATGCTGCGGGCCGAGGGACTGCTGTACTACCACCGCTACGTGGCCGAGTTCGTGCTGGAGGATTTCCCCGCCGCCGAGCGCGACACGACGCGCAACCTGCGGCTGATGGACTTCTGCGCCGCCCACGCCGCCGATGCCGCTGACCGCCAGGCCATGGAGCAACACCGCCCCTACGTGATGATGATGCGGACCCGCGCCCGTGCCCAGGCCCACATGGCCGGCAAGCGCACCAAGGCCGCCCTGGTCGCCCTCCAACGGGGCATCCGCGAGATCACGGACTATTACAACGCCAGCGGCCAGGAGCAGGCCGTCGAGACCTCGCCCGAACTGGCCGTGCTGAAGGCCCTGGCTGAGCAGGTGGAGTCCCAGGTGCCCATGGACCCGCTGGTGAAGCTCAAGGAATTGCTAGCCAAGGCCGTGGCCGAGGAACGGTACGAGGAGGCCGCGGCGCTCCGCGACCGCATCCGGCGGGTTTCGGAATACCGCAACCAGCGCCACGGGCCGGAGATGGTCTAAGCGGCGGGGGCTTTGAGGAGCCGAACCATGAACGTGCTGGACGCCATTCGAACGCGGCGGAGCGTGCGGGCCTACGCCAAGCGGCCGATTCCCGAGGAGGTCATGGAGCGATTGCGGGCGGCCCTGCGGTGGGCGCCCTCGGCCTGCAACTTTCAGCCGTGGCACTTCGTCCTGGTGACCGACGCGGCCCTGCGGCGCCGCCTGGCCGCCGCCGCCCGCGAGCAGATGTGGATGGCCGACGCGCCGGTGATCGTCGTTGGCTGCGGCCTGGCGGAGCGGGCCTACAAAAAGATGGGCGGCGCCGGCAACAGCATCGAGGTAGACCTGGCCATCGCCCTGGATCACCTGACCCTGGCGGCCGTGGCCGAGGGACTGGGCACCTGCTGGATCGGGGCATTCGACGAGCAGGCCGTCAAAGTGCTATTGCGAGTCCCCCCTTCTGTCAAAATCGTCGCCATGACGCCGGTGGGCTACCCCGCCTCGGCCGGCCTGAACAAACCCGCCCCGGAAGCCAGACGAAAGCCCGCCAAGGAGATATTCAGTACCGATACCTATACGGGGCCGGCCTGACCTTATTCACGCCCGGCAGGCTTGTGCAGCGTAGTCCAAGTCGGTCTTGATCTGGTCGAAATGCTTGGGGAACAGGCCCACGATGATGCCGTCGGCGGGCTTGATGTTCGCGTAGGCATCCGCGAAGGCCGCCCGGACGGAATCCTGCGATTGGCACAATCGCCCGGCCGCCAGAATCTTGAACGCCAGCACAGGCTTGGGCGTCGCGCGGATGGTGGCCAGCATCGCCCGGCGGTCTTCCTCCAGATAAGGCTCGTGGGCATAGCAGTCGGCATGTCCGGTGACGATGAGCGATTGCCGCGGCACGCGCGAAATGTTGTAGAGGCAGGCCAGGTAGAAGTCCACGTCCCAGCCGTGTTCCTGGGCGTATTCGATGACCGCCGGGATGTGCGTGGCCAGGCCGACGGCCACGCCGCAGTCGCGCATGCACCGCAGGTACGGCAGGCAGTCGTCGATGCAGCCTTCCTGCCAGAACTTGTCGGTTTGCGTGCCGTGGTGGTAGACGGCCCCGACGCCCGCGGCGGCCATGAGGCGGATGTTGGTGAAGATGTCGTGCATCTCGCTGGCCGTCTGGCCGATGACGTTCATCCGCCCGCCCGAGCGGCGATACAGCTCCACCCACTCCAGCATGCGGAAGTCCCCGCGAATGACAAACGTACGGACGCCCAATTCCTCGGCCCGGCGATAGAGCGCAAGCACGTTATCGGCGGTGAAGTAGGCCGCCATCTCCTCGTTGAGCTCCCCGTTGAGGTGGCTGTTGGCGCAAGGCGGATTGTGCCCCACGATGAAGAGGGAGACTTGGAATCGGCCAAGGGAGATCAAAGATGTTGGGCCGCCGGCAGAGGACGTCATACCGTTATTCTACAATCGTCGCTTCCAGGCACCGAGACCAATTACATTCCTCCGGCCCTCTTGCTTCAGCCAGCGGAGGGTGGC
>JBEKZI010000117.1:0-4574 GCA_049510055.1 Phycisphaerae bacterium
TTGATGCGATAATCGCCGTACTTCCAATAGCTGTAGCCGCCGGTGAGGTAGAGGGGCTCGTCATAAGTGTTGGACTTTTGCAAGACGGCGGTGACGGCCAGGATGAAAAACACCGCCACGAGGCCGCCGACGGCCGCATAGACGGCCCACCTGGCCCCGCTTCGTCCGGCATTCAGCGTTGTCATCGCGGCCGCTGCCTTTTCTGTTCCCCTGGTCACATGCTCTATTCGCCTTCGCCGAAGGCTTCGGCGAATCGGGGCGACTGGATTCGAACCAGCGACCTCTTGGTCCCAAACCAAGCGCTCTAGCCAAGCTGAGCTACGCCCCGTCAGGAAGGCATTGTGGCATTGCCCCCCAGGCCGGTCAAGCATTCGCCCCGCCGCAGGAGCAGGAGAAATGCACTGGCAAGCGCGCCTATAACGGTGTAGTACTACCAGCCGGCGGGGATCGATGGGTTATGCGTCCAGGTCCCTCCGCCGACTATCCGTCCAGGAAACAGGAGAGCACACCCATGAACGGTTCATCCAACTCAGGTCCAGGCCCCATGGCGCCCCCCGCGATTCCGCCGCTTCCTCCGCCGATGCCCCCCTGGGCGTATTGCCCCCGGCCACGGGGCGGTTTTTTCCGGCGGCTGGTGGGGGTGTTCGGCATGCTGCTATTTATCGCGTCGATCCTCCTGAATATTTACCTGATCCTGGCCCTGGCGATGACGACCGAGGTCGGCGGCACGAGCCAGACGGTCCTTCGCGGCGGCAACGACAACGAAGTCGTCGCCGTTTATCGCCTCAGCGGCATCATCGATGACAAGGCGGCGGAAAACTTCCGGCAGTTCACCCGCGACACGCTCCACAACCCCAACGTCAAGGCCGTCGTGCTGCGGGTGGACTCCCCCGGCGGTATCGTATCTTCATCCGACGAGATCCACGCCATGATCCGGGACCTCCAGACCAAAGGCGGCAAGAAAGTGGTCGTCTCGATGGGCGGCATGGCCGCCAGCGGCGGTTACTACATCTCCGCCCCGGCCGATGAAATCTTCGCCGAGGAAACCACCGTCACCGGCAGCATCGGCGTGATCGCCGAATGGCTGATCGTCAAGGGCACGCTCGACAAGATCGGTATGGAGGCCATGGTCATCAAGTCCACCGACGCCGAGAACTGGAAGGACGCCATCAGCCCCTTCCACAAACCCGACGACCGCCAGCGGACCGCCATCCTGGCGCTGCTCGACACGATCCAAAAACGTTTTGTGCAGGTCGTCCGCGAAGGCCGCGGCGAGCGGCTCAAGACGAATAAGATCACCTACACGGTCACCATCGGCAGCGGCGAAGAGGCCAGGGAGGTCCAGCGGACCGACGTCCAGCCGCTGAACGGCGAGATCTTCATGCCCGCCCAGGCGCTGAAGCTGGGCCTGATCGACGCCATCGGCTATGAAGACACCGCGATCGACCGGGCGGCTGAGCTGGCGGGATTGGTCAAACCCAAGGTGGAGGTCTACAAGGTGCGGCGAGGCTTCTGGGCGACGCTGATGGAGGATCGCGGTCCGGCGGGCGTGAAACTCGACGCCCAACTGCTGGACAATCTCCAGTCACCCCGCATCCTGCTGATGTGGAAGGCGAACTGAATCGACAATCCATCAGGCTTTGCGGGCCCAGCGGAACTTGGCTGAGGCGCTTCGCGGATTGGCGGCCGCCTCTTGGGCCGTCGGCCGAATGACATGCTCGCTGACGGCTGAGAAGGTCCCATCCCGCAGCCCCTGGCGAAAAGCCTGTTTGGCCAGGCGATCCTCCCCGCTGTGAAAGCTGATAATCCCGATCCTCCCGCCGCGGTGCAGGCAGGAGGGAGCCACACGAAGAAGCTGGGCCAGGCTGCCCAGCTCATCGTTGACCAGGATGCGCAAGGCCTGGAACGTCTTAGCCGCCGGATGCAGGCCGCCGGGAACTTCCCAGGGGCGCTTTCGCGAGCGCGGCGAGAAACCCTTGGCGTTCAGCACCAGCCGTGCGAGCTGGCCGGTGGTCGCAATCGGCTGGACTTCCCGCTGCGCGACGATCCAGTGGGCGATCTTGGCGTGGTCTTCTTCGTCGCTCAGCTCCCACAAGGCCGCGGAAAGCTCTTGCTGGCTCAACGCGGCCAGCAGATCGGCGCCGGTCCGCTTCAGCCGCCGATCCATCCGCATGTCCAGGGGGCCGTCGTGCTTGTAGCTGACCCCGCGGTCGGGATCGTCCACCTGCATGCTGGAGATACCCAGGTCGGCCAGGATTACGTCGCAGCCGTCCAGGCCCGCCTCGGCCAGGACGGCTGCCAGGCCGGCGAAGTTCATGGGATGCAGGCTCAGCGTGACGTCGGCTTGCTCCGCAAGCGGCTGGAGGCGTTTGGCAGTACGCTCCAGCTCCTGGCCATCCACGTCGAAGCCCACCAGCCGCCCGCCCGGTCCGATGCGTCGGATGAATTCCGCCGCGTGGCCGCCGTAGCCCACCGTGCAATCGGCCACGACGTCGCCTGGCCGCGGGGCCAGGGCCTCCAGCACTTCCCCCACCAGCACGGGGACGTGCGCCCCAGCCGGGGTGCGCCCGCGAGCACGAATATGGGACTGCATCTGCGGATATTTCTGGGGGTCGCGTTCCTTGTACCGCTGCTGAAAGGTGCGCGGGTGCGTGCCGGGATATCGCGGCCTGCGGCGATGGCCACCCTGCCCCTGTCCGCCTGTTGGATTGCCCTGATCCATTCCGTCTGCGCCCTTATGTGCCTTGCTGCGGCGGGGGCTGGGATTCGGCGGCCTTCAGCGCCTTGATGCGGTCGCGAAGGGCGGCGGCCTTCTCGAACTCCAGCGCCTCAGCCGCCTCGAACATCTCCGCCTCCAGCTCGCTGACGATCTCGGTGCGGTCGAACTCCTCCTCGCTGGCGTGGATGGCCTCGCGGGCGACGCGCCGCGCCCGCACTTGCTCCACCAGGGTGGAGCGGATGGCCTTGCGGATGGTCGTCGGCGTGATGTGGTGCTTTTTGTTGTAGGCCAGTTGGATCTGGCGGCGGCGGAACGTCTCGTCGATGGCCTGGTGCATCGCGTCGGTCACCTTGTCGGCGTACAGGAGCACCTGCGCGTTGACGTTGCGGGCGCAGCGGCCAATGGTCTGGATCAGGCTGGTCGCCGAGCGCAGGAAGCCTTCCTTGTCGGCGTCCAGGATGGCCACGAGCGACACCTCCGGCAGGTCCAGCCCCTCGCGGAGCAAGTTGATGCCCACCAGCACGTCGAAGGCCCCTTCGCGTAGCTCGCGGAGGATGTCCACGCGGTCCAGCGTCTCGATCTCGCTGTGCAAGTAGCGGCAGCGGAATCCCTCGGCCGCGATGTACTGCGAGAGGTCCTCCGCCAGGCGCTTGGTGAGCGTGGTGATCAGCGTCCGCTCGCCGGCGGCCACGCGCTTGCGGACCTCCTCCAGCAGGTCGGCTACCTGCCCGCGGGCCGGGCGCACCTCGATGGCCGGGTCCACCAGCCCCGTCGGGCGGATGACCTGCTCCACCACCTCCCCCCCGGCCAGCTCGACCTCCCACGGCCCCGGCGTGGCCGAAACGAACAGCACCTGCTTCCAGGTGGCCTGGAACTCCTCGAACCGCAGCGGCCGATTGTCCAGCGCGCTGGGCAGGCGGAAGCCGTGCTCCACCAGCACCTCCTTGCGGTGGCGGTCGCCGAAGTACATCGCGCGGAGCTGGGGCAGCGTGACGTGGGACTCATCAATGAACAGCAGGTAATCGTCGCCGAAGTAGTCGATCAACGTGTAAGGCCGCTGGCCCGGCGAGCGCCCGTCCAGGTGGCGGGAATAATTCTCGATGCCCGGGCAGTAGCCGACCTCCTGGAGCATCTCCAGGTCGTAGCGCGTCCGGGCCGAGAGCCGCTGGGCCTCCAGCAGCTTGCCGGCGTTCTTCAGTGCGATGAGCCGCATCTCCAGCTCTTCCCGGATGGTCACCACGGCCCGCTCGATGGCGTCTTCCGGCGCGACGTAGTGCACGGCCGGGAACAGGAACGCCTGGTCGGTGGAGCTGAGGACCTCGCCGGTGAGGGGGTGGATCAGGTGAATGGCCTCGACGGTGTCGCCGAACATCTCGATCTGGTAGCCGAACTGCTCGTAGGCCGGATACACGTCGATCGTGTCGCCGCGGACGCGGAACGTGCCGCGCTTGAAGTTCACATCGTTGCGGTCGTACTGGATATTGATCAGGCCGCGGAGCAGTTCGTCGCGGTCGGCCCGGTCGCCCACGCGCACGGCCACGACCATGTGCTTGTATTCCTCCGGGCTGCCCAGGCCGAAGATGCACGAGACGCTGGCCACGATGATCGTGTCGCGGCGGCTGGACAGGCTCGTCGTGGCCGACAGACGCAGGCGGTCCAGGTCGTCGTTGCGCGAGGCGTCCTTCTCGATGTAGATGTCCCGCTGCGGAATGTACGCCTCCGGCTGGTAGTAGTCGTAGTAGCTGACGAAGTACTCCACCTTGTTGCGGGGGAACAGCTCCTTGAACTCCTCGTAGAGCTGGGCGGCCAGGGTCTTGTTGTGGCTGATGACCAGCGCGGGCTTGCGGAGCTGCTC
>JBEKZI010000118.1:0-4487 GCA_049510055.1 Phycisphaerae bacterium
CGCTGGGCTCCACGATAGCCAACCTCAACGATTACTACATTTCCACCGCGATGCTTCGCCTCCATCGCATCGCGGCCGTGCGGCAGACGCGGACCTACCACGCCGCGGCCAAGTGGTTCGCCAAGTGGCCCTTTTCCATCGTCCTAATTTTCAACATCGTGCCGATCCCCGTGGACGTCATCCGCATGCTGGCGACGGTCGCCCGCTACAACCGGGCGGCCTTCGCGGCGGCCAACTTCATCGGCCGATTTTTCCGCTACGCCGTCATCGCGTTTGTGACGTATTACTGGAACCTGGGCTGGATCGCACCGGTGGCGCTGCTGGTCCTGGCGGCCGTGCTGGGCATCGGAAGGGTAGCAAGCGGCTTGATGAAGAAACGTGCAGCCGATAAATCGCGAGTCACGAATTGACGCAGGAGAGTAATGCGATGCTGAGTGGAACGTGCTCGGAACGGATTGTGACCGTTGTGCTGGCTCTGACGTTGGCCATGCTGTCATCCCTGCCGGCCTGTGCGGCCACGACGACGGAAAAAACTTCTGCCCCGGCGGCCACGCAACCGGCGATGGCCGGCGAGCCGACGGGCACGGCGGCGAGCCAGCCGGCCGAGCCGGCCACGCAGGAGGCCCGCGCCGCGGTGGCCCCGGCGGCTCCGGCGGCAATGAAGGTCCTCAAGGCCCAGGAGCAGGCTGGGGCGAAGTATGCCACCGTCCGCGCCGACATCGAGATGACGGTCTTGTTGCCCGCCCTGGGCGACAGCGAGCAGCGGACCGGCTGGGTGGCCTACCAGCGCGGCTCGCAAAAGGAACCCGAGAAAATCCGCGTGCACTTCGAGACGCTCAAGCTGGGGTCAGGCCCCAACACGCGCCAACGCGAGGACTACGCCTTCGACGGGCAATGGGCCGTCGAGGCCAAGCACAGCGTCAAGCAGCTGACGCGCTGGCAGGTGGCGGCGGAAGGCGAACGCGTGCAGGCGATGCGGATCGGCAAGGGCGCCTTCCCGCCGCTGCCTTTCGGCCAGAAGGCCGACGAGGTGCTGGAATACTACGACGTGACCCTCTGCCCCGCCGCCGAGGGTGACCCGGCTGCTTGCGACCACCTGGAACTAATCTCCCACCGCGACCGCCGACGGGAGCTGGACTTCGTGCACCTGAACATGTGGGTCAGCCGCGACACGGGCCTGCCGGTGAAGGTCGTCGGCACGGACAAGGACAAGAACATCAAGACCGTCGTGCTGAAGAACACGCAGACGAACGTCAAGTTCGCGGCGGACACGTTCGACCTCCAGCCCGGCTTCGGCTGGACCGTGAACACCCAGCCGCTCTCCGAGCGCGCGAAGCACCTGGAACCGCAATAAAGCTCCGCGCGGCGCCATCGGCTGCGGGAATAAGGAAAGTCCCGGATGAACCAGATCGTCATCCACGCCGGCGCCGGCAAGCAGACCATCAGCCGGCACATCTTCGGGCACTTCGCCGAGCATCTGGGCCGGTGCATCTACGGCGGCATCTGGGTGGGCCCGGACAGCCCCATCCCCAACGTCCGCGGTATTCGCAGCGACATTGTCGAGGCGTTGCGGCGGATTCGCGTGCCCGTGCTTCGCTGGCCGGGCGGGTGCTTCGCGGATGAGTACCACTGGACCGAGGGCATCGGCCCGCGCAAGGGCCGCCCCGGCATGGTCAACACGCATTGGGGGCAGGTGGTCGAGGACAACTCTTTCGGCACGCACGAATTTCTGGACCTCTGCGAGCAACTGGGCTGCGAGCCGTACATCTGCGGCAACGTTGGCAGCGGCACGGTACGCGAGATGCAGCAATGGGTGGAATATCTCACGGCCCCCGCCGGCCCGCTGGCCGAGCGGCGCCGCGCCAACGGGCGCCAGGAGCCGTGGAAGATCGCCTACTGGGGCGTGGGCAACGAAAGCTGGGGTTGCGGTGGGCGCATGCGGCCGGAATATTACGCCGACCTGTACCGCCAGTACGCCACGTACCTGAGAAACTTCAGCGGCAACAAGCTCTACCGCGTCGCCTGCGGGCCCAACGGCGACAACACGGCCTGGACCGAGGCGCTCATGCGCGAGGCGGGCAAGTGCATGGAGGGCTTGTCGGTGCACTATTACAGCCGCTTCGCCGGACCGCAGCGGCAGACGGCGCGGGAGTTCGACGAGGCCGGCTGGGCGGGCATCCTGAAGCTGGCCTTGCGCACCGACCAGATCGTCTCGGCCCACGCGGCCATCATGGACACGTACGACCCGGACCGGCGCGTCGGCATGATCGTCGACGAATGGGGCGCCTGGTGGGAGGTCGAGCCGGGCACGCATCCGCGATTCCTCTACCAGCAGAACACGCTCCGCGACGCGATGGTCGCGGCCGTGAGCCTGGACATCTTCTGCCGCCATTGCGACCGCGTGAAGATGGCCAATATCGCCCAGACCGTCAACGTCCTACAGGCCATGGTCCTGACCGACGACTCCGGCTCAGGTTCTGGCTCCAGCTCCGGCTCCGGCAAAACAATGCTCCTGACGCCCACGTACCACGTGTTCGACATGTTCGGCGTGCATCAGGACGCCACGCTGCTGCCGACGGAGTTGCAATGCGAACAGTATGCCTGCGGCGAGCAGGCCATGCCGGCCCTCAGCGCCACGGCCAGCCTGGACAGCGAGGGCAAGATTCACTTGTCGCTGAGCAATCTGGACCCGAATAAGCCAGCCGATGTCATCTGCGTTCTTGGCGGCCAGAAGGTCCGGCACGTTTCCGGAAAAATTCTGACGGCCCCCGACATGCACGCGCACAACACGTTTGAGCATCCCGATGCCGTCCGTCCGGCGGCCTTCGGCGGGGCAGCGCTGGCGGGGGAAAACCTCTCGGTGGCTTTGCCGCCCAAGGCCATCGTGGTGCTGGAACTGGCTTGAAGGGGCAGCGGAGGAGGCAGAAGGCAACAAGCGTCAGCGCCGGTGCTCTCTGTATTTGTAATAAACGAACGGGAATTGCGTGCGAAAGATTGTTCCGCCGGGGACGTTCTCCGCGAAGGCCACATAATCTTCATCGGCATACACAGCCTTGAGGGACGTCGGCGCAGCCCACCGGCTCATCCAGCACAGCGGCTTGTATTGGGGCAGATACCATTGCGTCGGGAACGCCCCTTGCCCCCCCTGCCACTGCTGGGCAAAGAGGATCCGCTGCCCCAGCTCCGTGTCCGTGCCCACGGGCACGGTGGGGCCGATTTCAATGACGTCCGGCAGCGGCACGTCACCATCGCCGATCGCCGTCACCTGCCCCCTGAGGAGATACCCTGACAACTGGTCTTGGAACTCTTGAGGAGCGCGATGCGTCGTCAGGTAACCTCGACGGATCATGAGAACGCGTTGATTGGGATCGTCGGGCATTTGAACGATGTCGCCAGGATAAGGAAGATGCCACAGGTCCAGCCGTCCGCGATAGGCCACGGCTTGGTGAAAGAACGTGTTGTTGAAGCTCCCCACCAGTTGGACCTGCCCATCCTGCTGGATGGCGTCCATGGCTTTTCCCAGGGCTGCGATTTCCGCTCGATACTGCTCCTGGTAGAACCCCTGGTGAACCTTTTGGTAGGCCGTCAGGTAGGAACCCGTGGGAACCTGGCCGTGATACGTGGGGATAGTCCACTGCCAGCCTCGGTCCGGGCCGTAAACTCCATAGATGCTGACGGAGACGAACCACCAGAACGCCACAGCGGCTACGGCGACGGCCTTCCAAATCGGCCGGAGGCGTTGGATCGCCACGGCAGCTGGGATGCCAAAGAAAAAAGCCATGGCGAAGATGTACTTGGGCGAGCCCAGGAGTTTGGCATAGTAAGCCAACACAACCAAGATGGGCAAGACCGTCCAGAAAAGCCGTCGATCCCGCACCAGAAACACCAACATCGCCCCCCCGCCCAGAAGCACCACGGTGATGTTGAACGGGTACGTCAAGATCGCCAGGAACAACTTGATATCAAACGTCATCGGGAAGCCCCGCGCGTTGGGAATGGCGCGAAGGAAGATCAGCCAGTAGACCAACACGGTCCCGGCTGTCCAGGCGGCTACTTTGACAAACCGCCGCAGGCGGGCCTGGCGGGTTGGGTCTCCGGTCCCATGGAAGGCCGCCCAAAGGCCCACGAACGGCGCGATTAGCATCATGTCCGGGCGGCAGAACCAGGATAGACCGTAACAGACTCCCCCCGCCGCAAGCCCCCATCGCCACGGCGAAGCGATAAGCGCCAACGCCGCCGCCGCGAACAGACTCGAAAACGCCACCTCGTTCCCGTCCGTGAACGTCAACACGATCACCGGCATGGATATGAACACCAGCCACGTCACCAGGTAATGAACCCTGTAGGCGCGGCGAAGGGCGTAGGCCAGGCATCCCATAAAGAGCACCCCCGCGACCAGTGACTGGTAGTTCAGATACGTGGTCGGGTCGCCCCGAACCAGGCCGTAGCCGATGGCGGAAAGAAGGTAATACAACGAGAACAACTCA
>JBEKZI010000119.1:0-4450 GCA_049510055.1 Phycisphaerae bacterium
CCTATGCCACCGACGCCGATCAGCGCAGGTGCCTGGAGGCCAGCATGGACGGCTACGTGTCCAAACCCATCGACCGGCGAACGCTGCTGGAAGCGATCGACAAGGCCTGCCCCCAAGGCCAGCCGCGTTCGCCGGGCGCCGCCAGAGATGCCGGCGAATCCGCCGGGGGGACCGACCAGCCGGTCTTCGACCGGGCCGTGGCCTTGGACCGCTGTGACGGAGACGGGGCGCTGCTGGAACGCGTCGCCGCGGTGTTCCTGGCCAATGCCCCCGCCATGCTGGCCGACGTCCGCAGCGGCATCGAGCAGGGCGACTGCCTGGCGGTCCGCCAGACGATTCACAAGCTCATCGGTTCGGTGGGCGTCCTGGGCGGCAGCTCGGTGATCGCCACCGCCGAGCATGTGCGGCAACTGGCCGTCGCGGGACAGGTCGCCAAGATGCGGGAAGCGTTCGCCGTGTTGGAACAGGAAGTCCAGCGGCTCAAAACGTCCCTGGGAGCGGTCACGAAGGAGCACGCGTCATAGCCATCCCGCTGGCCGGCGGCGACGCCGTTTAGCGGTTCGGCGCGGGCGCGGGTGCAGTTGCGGTTGCAGTTGCAGAAAAGTATTCCTGAAGCGGCCGGACCTTCCAGGCATGGTCGCTGAGATCCCCGCCGGCTGAGCCCGCCCGCAAGGCGGCAATGCCGGCGACGGCGGCCGCGGCGCCGGTCATAGTGGTGATGATGGGGATGTTGTGCAGGGTGGCCATGGCGCGGATCTTCCCTTCGTCGGTGGTCGGCCCGCGCCGCGTGGGGGTATTGATCAGCAGGGCCACCTGACGGTTAGTAATCATGTCGGCGATGTTGGGCCGCCCCTCCGTGAGCCTGTAAATTCGCCGCACCGGCACGCCCGCCTGGCTGAGGGCGGCGGTTGTGCCTTCGGTGGCCACCAATTCAAAGCCCATCGCGGCCAGGCGCTGGCCGACGGCGACCGCCTGCGGCTTGTCGCGATCGTGGACCGAGATAAAGATCGTCCCGCGAATCGGCAGGGGGGAGCCGGCGGCGATCTGGCTCTTGGCAAACGCCAGGCCGAAGCTCATGTCGATGCCCATCACCTCGCCTGTGCTGCGCATCTCCGGGCCCAGGATGACGTCCACGCCGGGGAACTTGGCGAAGGGGAAGACGCTCTCCTTCACCGACGTCTGCACCGGCCGCGGGGCCTCGTGCACGCCCAGGGCCTCCAGGCTCATCCCGGCCATGACCTTGGCCGCTAGCTTGGCCCACGGCACGCCCGTGGCCTTGGAGACGAACGGAACCGTTCGCGAGGCGCGGGGGTTGACCTCCAGCACGTACACCTGCTTGTCCTTGACGGCGAATTGAACGTTCATCAGGCCGCGAACGGCCAGTCGCTCGGCCAGCCGGCGGGTCTGGCGCTCGATTTCGGCCACCACGCCGGCCTCCAGCGAGAACGGCGGCAGCGCGCAGGCCGAGTCGCCGCTGTGGATGCCCGCCTCCTCGATGTGCTCCATGACGCCGCAGATGACCGCGCGGGGGTGGGCTTCCGTCGCCCCGTCGGATCGCGGGCCGAAATCGGCGATGCAGTCCACGTCCACCTCCGTGGCCGCGGCCAGGAACTTGTCGATCAGGATCGGATGGTTCCGCCCGACCATCGAGGCGTCCACCGCCCGGGCCATGTACACGTCCAGCTGCTGGATGTCCGAGACGATCTCCATCGCGCGGCCGCCCAGCACGTAGCTGGGCCGCACGAGCACTGGAAAGCCGATCCGCTCGGCGATCGTGCGGGCCTGCTCGACGGTCAACGCCGTGCCGCTGGCCGGGCTGAGCAGCTTCAAATCGTCCAGCACCTGCGCGAACCGCTTGCGGTCCTCGGCCAGGTCGATGGACTCAGGACTGGTCCCGATAATCGGCACGCCGGCCTCCTCCAAGCCGCGGGCGAGGTTCAGCGGCGTCTGCCCGCCGAACTGCACTATCGTTCCCAGCAGCAGGCCGGGCTTGCCCAGCGGGCCGCCGTGGAGCTTGGCGCACAGGTTCACCACGTCCTCCAGCGTCAGCGGCTCGAAGAACAGCATGTCGGAAGTGTCGTAGTCGGTGGAGACCGTCTCGGGGTTGGAGTTCACCATGACGGCCTCGTAGCCCATCTCCTTGGCCGCGAAAGCCGCGTGGACGCAGCAATAGTCGAACTCGATGCCCTGGCCGATGCGATTCGGCCCGCCGCCCAGAATGACGATCTTCTTGCGGTCCGTGACGCGGATTTCCTCGTCCACGAAGAAGGTCGAAGGTCGAAGGGCGGAGGTCGAAGATTTGGACTTCTCGGCCTTGATTTGGACGATGGGCGTCTCATACGTGGAGTAGTAGTAAGGAGTGTAGGCCTCGAACTCCGCCGCGCAGGTGTCCACCAGTTTGTAGACCGGCAGCACGCCCAGGCGCTGCCGCAGCGTGCGGACCTGCTTATCGGTGAGGTTCCAGGCCGTGGCCAGTTGTACGTCGCTATAGCCCCATTGCTTGGCCTGCCGCAGCACCTCGACGAGGCGGTCCGCCGTTTTTTCGCCGCTGCCGCCGGCCTTGAGGGCCGCGGCGGGGGCGTCGCCCAGCGAGAGGATCTGACTCTCGAAGTCCACCAATTGCTTGATCTGGCTCAGGAACCACGGGTCGATCTTCGTCATCTCGTAGACGCGATCCACGGACCAGCCCATCTTGAAGGCGTAGCGGATGTAATACACCCGGCCCTGGCAGGGGACGGACAGCTTGCGGACCAGCTTGGCCTCCTCGACGGGGTATTGGGCGTCCCGCTCGGCCGCGGCGACGGCCTTGTCGGCTGCGGAAGCCTTGGCGGTCTTGAGCGGCGGGCGCACGACGGCGTTGAACCACTTGTCGTTTTTGTCCAGCCCCAGGCCGAAACGTCCGACTTCCATCGAGCGGATGCCCTTCTGGAGGGCCTCCTTGAACGTCCGCCCGATGGACATCGCCTCGCCGACCGACTTCATCTGCGTGGTGAGCGTCTCGTCGGCGTCGGGGAATTTCTCGAAGGTCCATCGCGGGATCTTGACCACGCAGTAGTCGATGGTCGGCTCGAAGCAGGCCGGGGTTTTCTGGGTGATGTCGTTGGGGATTTCGTCCAGCGTGTAGCCCACGGCCAGTTTGGCGGCGATCTTGGCGATGGGGAAGCCGGTGGCCTTGCTGGCCAGGGCGGAGCTGCGGCTGACGCGGGGGTTCATCTCGACCACGATCATGCGGCCGGTTTCGGGATGCACGGCGAACTGGATGTTGCTGCCGCCGGTCTCCACGCCCACCGCACGGATGACCGCGATGGCCGCGTCGCGCATGAGCTGGTATTCCTTGTCCGTCAGCGTCTGGGCCGGGGCAACGGTGATGGAGTCGCCGGTGTGCACGCCCATCGGGTCGAAGTTCTCGATGGAGCAGACGATCACGACGTTGTCCGCCTTGTCGCGCATGACCTCCAGCTCGTACTCCTTCCAGCCCAGCACCGACTCCTCGATGAGGACCTCGCTGACGGGGGAGTACTCCAGCCCGCGGGCGGCGATGGTCTGGAACTCGTCGATGTTGAAGGCAAAGCCGCCGCCCGTGCCGCCCAGCGTGTAGGCCGGGCGGATGCAGACCGGCAGGCCGATGACGGCGACGGCCTCCATCGCCTCGGCCATCGTGTGGGCCACGCGGCTGTGGGGCACGTCCAGGCCGATGGCCAGGCAGATGTTCTTGAACTCGGTGCGGTCCTCGGCGCGGTGGATGACCTGGCGCGTGGCGCCGATCATCTCCACGCCGAAGCGATCTAGCACGCCGGCGTCCGAGACGGCCGCGGCGGTGTTCAGCGCGGTCTGGCCGCCCAGGGTGGGCAGCAGGGCGTCGGGCCGCTCGGCCTCGATGATCTTGGCCACGGCCTGGGGCGTGATCGGCTCGATGTAAGTGCGGTCGGCGAACTCCGGGTCGGTCATGATCGTGGCCGGGTTGGAGTTCACCAGCACGATGCGGTAGCCCTCCTCGCGAAGGGCCTTGCAGGCCTGCGTGCCGGAGTAATCGAATTCGCAACCCTGGCCGATGACAATCGGGCCGGAGCCGATGATGAGGATCGTCTTAAGGTCGTCCCGGCGAGGCATAGGAGCGTCTTTTCGTCCGTCGCACCAGCGCGGCGGTTGCGCCAGGGCGAAGCTATGGGTGGCGTCATGCTACCACGCCGCCACCGGCGGAAGCAAGCCTCCGTCGGATAGACTGCCCGCCTGCCGGCAGGGGGGTTCTGCACGCGGAAATTCTCAACCTACCTGCTAGAATGTAACTTCCCCTTCTGTGAAGATTTGAGTTCCTATGGCCCAGGACACCAACGACATACGCCAAAGGCTCTGCCGTTTAGCCGACCGGCTGGCTGGCCGCGGCATCCAGATTATGGAAATCTGCGGCACGCACACGACGGCCATCGCCCGCAGCGGCCTGCGCAGCCTG